>CAIMHL010000255.1 GCA_903840825.1 uncultured beta proteobacterium | reverse complement strand
GCTAAGTCTTTTGTTTGGCGTGCTGCGTACTACGATGTAATTTTGTTAGTAGTGCTGTTGTGTCATGGCGTTGAAAAGGCCGCTAACGCCGCGCCATACATTATGGCAATGTATGGCGAAGTGTTTGCCGACTATTTAAAGGAGTTTCCTAATGCCTGATCCAATATCCGCAACGGCTGGTGCCATTGCAGGTAGCGCCATTATCGGCGGCAGCGCCGCAAAAAGCGCGGCCAAAACACAAGCAAAAGCGGCAGAACAATCTGCGCAACTGCAACAACAACAGTTTGAGCAGACGCGCCAAGACCAGATGCCGTTTTTGCAATCTGGCGTTGGGGCGGTCAATCGGCTGAACGAATTGCTTGGGCTTGAACCTACGGCGAGTCAGACACTTACGCCTCAATCTAACCAAAATGCTAATTTTGGTTTGACGCGGGGGTTGTTTCCAAATCTTATTCCGCAAGGCGGCGCTGCTCAACCCATGACTCAAGCGCCTGTAGCCGCACGGCGAGGCGCAGACTTTGGAAAATACGCTAGAGACTTTGGGATGTCGGACTTTCAAGCCGACCCAGGCTATGCGTTCCGTTTGGCAGAAGGCCAGAAGGCACTTGACCGTCAGGCAGCAGCGCGTGGCGGTCTGATCTCCGGTGGGGCGTTGGCAGCTGCGCAACGGTACGGGCAAGAGATGGGTTCGCAAGAATACACCAATGCTTACAACCGATACCAAACCAACCGTGCAGCCCAGTTGAATCCGCTGCAATCAATGGCGGGTATGGGTCAAACCACGGCGCAACAATTGGGTCAAGCAGGCCAGAATTACGCAACGGGTGCAGGCGAGGCGCTGACCAGCGGCGCTGCGGCGCGGGCGTCAGGCTACCTCGGCCAAGCGAACGCCTTGGCTGGCGCTCTGGGAACCGGGCTAAACTTCTATCAGAACCAACAGTACATGAACAAATTGCCAGATTATTCACGCGCAGTAGGCACTTAAGCGTCAGGATATTGGTTCAAACTTAGGCAGCAAATAACATGGCAATTAACCCCAACATCTCGCTGGCTTTTAGAGGCGTTGAACTGCAAGACCCGTTGGCGCAGTACAGCAAGTTTGCAGCTATCCAAAACGCGCAGCAACAGAACCAGCTGGCGCAGATGCAGATGCAAGAGTACGACCGAGCGCGGACTGAAGAAGAAGGTCTGCGCAACTATCTTGCTCAGTCAGATTTGGCTAAACCAGAAACCCGCGCTGGGTTGATGCGGTACGGCAAGGCTGGTTTGGCATACGGCACGGCGTTGAGCGCGCAAGAAAAAGCGGCGCTTGAGCAGCAAGAGACACGCGGCAAGATAGCAAAAAGTGAAGTTGATATTGCAGCTGCTCGCATGAAACAAGCGCGTGATTTGCTACCTTCAGTAGCTTCTCCCGAAATGTACGCAAATTGGCGCAGCTACACTTTGCAAAACCTGCCCAATCTTGCGGGCGTCATACCTGAGCAGTATTCACCAGATACGGTTAGAAACTTGATGTTAGAGGCTGACAAAGCGTTGGAACAACATTTTGTATCCCAGAACCTTGGCCCCACTACTCGTGTGGTTGCAATGCCTAAATACGGCCCCGGCGCGGCCCGCATCGTGCAGGGCACAGAAGCCCGCATAGGGATGGCCCCCGGTGAAGCCGATCGCATTAGAAACGAAGGGTTGCGTATAGGGCTTGAAGGTCGTCGTGTTGCGGTAGCCGAAGAAAGCCAACGCCAAGCCGCCGATCCAGATTTCCAACAACGCATGGCTGGCGCAAAAGCGGTTGGTGAAGCTATTGCTAAGGGCGATGTGGCCGCGCAACAAACATTGCCTAAAATTGTCGCCCGCGCTGAAGAAGGGTTGCGGCTTATTGACGAACTAGTCGGTAAGCCGGAAGTGCGGGACAAAAGCAACAAAATTACTCAGCCCGGTACAGCACCGCACGTTGGATTTCAAGGCGCTGTTGGCGCTACTTATCTCCCCGGCTCACGGTTTGTTCCTGGCACTGATGAAGCCAGCTTTATGTCGCGGTTTGACCAGATTAAAGGCGCATCATTTCTTGAAGCGTTTGAAGCACTTAAAGGCGGCGGTGCTATCACTGAAAGAGAAGGTACAAAAGCCACTGATGCCATTAACCGAATGTCTATTTCGACTGACGAAAAAGAATTTATGACTGCGGCGCGCGATTTGCAAAAAATTATCCGCACAGGAATTGCGACTGCGCAAGCTCGCGCGGCTAGAGCAGGCGTACCCGCCGCGCCTGATCCTTTGGGACTTCGATAATGGCAACTATTGCTGAAGTTCGTGCTAAGTACCCGCAGTACGCGGATATGTCCGACGCAGCGTTGGCCGACGCGCTGCACAGCAAGTTCTACGCGGATATACCGCGTGCAGAATTCAACGCCAAGGTAGGGCTTGCGCCTAACGAAATTCCTGCGCCGCGCCAGTTGACCACTGGGCAGCGCGTGTATCAAGCTGCACGCCCATATGTCGCACCGCTAGTAGAAGCTGGCGGCGCCATTACTGGCGGGCTTGTTGGGGGTGCTGCAGGCACTTTTGGCGCTGGTCCTGTTGGCACTGCTGCGGGCGGTGTTTTTGGCTCTGGCTTAGGTTACGGAATTGCCAAAGAAGCATTGGAAGCCGCTGACGTAGCGATGGGCATGAAACAGCCCCGCGTTGGCGCCGCGCAAGTAACAGAGCCTGTTCGTAACGTGCTTGAAGGCGCTACGATGGAGGCAGGCGGGCGTGTGGCGGGGCCGTTGATTGCCAAAGGTGCTGGCGCGGTAATGGACTTGCGTCAAATTCCGCTTAACAAAGCCGCGCAAATTGCCCGTAACGCCCTTGGGCCTGATTTGCCCGAAGCACTTAACGCACTAAAGACAACGCAAGGCGTCAGCGCGGCGCAAGCTACCGCTAACATCAATAGCCCAACATGGCAAGCGTTGATCGACCGCGCTACAGCGCGCGACCCTAGATTTTTGGCCGCGTTTGAAAAACTGCAAAGCGATGTATCTCAAAATGCTTTAGCAAAACTTGCGGGCGGCACTACAGCGGCTGAAGTTCGGGGCACTACTGAGGCGGCAAAAAATGCATTAAATGTAACGCAAGGCCCGGTACGCGAAGCTGCGTTAGGCCGCGCAAATCTCGGAAGGGCCGTGGCGGGGCAAGAGACGGAAGCCCAGCGTCTTGCGGCGCAAGCAACGGGTAAAGTTGAAGATGTCAGAAAACTGACCCGATTAGGCGCGCAAGCCGAAGCCGCCGCAGCAACAACACCTGTACGTTCCGCAAGTGGCGAACGAATCGGGATGCCGCTTGTGCCAGGGCGATACACCTATTCTGCTGATCTAGCAAAACAAGCCGATGAATGGGCGTCTAAAGCCGCCGATGCTTCGCTTGACTTAGGGCAAGGTTCGCGGTTCGCACAAGGTGCTGCCGACGCGCTTCGTTCTGTCGGCATCAAACCGCTCAAAGGCGATCAAGTAGTCGGTAGTATTCGCGCTATTGCAAACAACCCGGAATTTGCAGGCAATGATTTGTTGTCTGGCGCGGTTAAAAATGTAGCTGACGACATTGCCAAATGGACAGGCAATGGCGGCGTTATTGACGCAAAAGCACTTGACGCTATTCGCAAAAACTCAATCAACGCCACAATTCAACAACTGCGCCCAGGCGTAGACGCTACAACGCAGCGCAATCTTGCATCTGAAGTTATGGGAAAACTTAAGCCCACACTAATAGACGCTATTGAGTCTGCGGGGGGCACGGGGTACAGGCAATACTTGGCTGATTACACCAAGGGGATGCAGCAAATTTCCGAAAGAAAATTGACTGGTGAAGCCGCGCGGCTGTGGAAAACGGACAAAGACGCTTTTGTTAAGTTGGTGCAAAACGAGTCGCCAGATGTTGTTGAAAAGTTCCTTGGCCCCGGTAACTACAACATCGCCAATGAACTTAGCGACAGCACAATGTCGGTACTGCGCGATCAAGCACAAAAACGGTTAACCGAACTGGCAATTAAAGGTCAAGTTAGCTCAGGTCAGACGGCGCTCAAAGAACTGTTGCTTCAAAACATGAACAAATTTAGGTTGCCGTCTTATTTGAGCGCGGTAACTGCAACGACCAATAAAGCGTTGAACATCTTGGAAAACAAGATCGGTCAGAAAACAATGTCGACGCTTACTGAAGGACTTAAAACGCCGGAAGCTGCGGTTAATTTGCTTGAGTCACTGCCTGCTGCGGAACGTAACCGCGTGTTGCAATTGCTGTCAAATCCAGCACAATGGAGTGAGGGCGGCAAAGCCGTTACGCGCGGTGCAACCGCAATCGGCGTCAATGCGCTGGCGTCAGAAAACCAAAACGCGCTTGCCCCATGAACTCACAAGACCTTATCAACCTCGCCTTCGGCGCAGCGGCGAGTGTGCTGGGGTGGTTTGCCCGAGAACTCTGGGCGGCGGTCAAAGAGATGAAGTCTGATCTTGCCAAGTTGCGCGAAGAACTGCCGCGCACTTACGTTGCGCGCGACGACTACAAGGACGACATCCGCGAGATCAAGGAAATGCTGACAAAATTGTTTGACCGACTGGACAACAAAGCTGACAAATGAACATCGTAGACCAACTCCGGCGTGATGAGGGCGAGTCGCCCACCTGCTACCAGGATCATCTAGGATATTGGACTATCGGTGTTGGCAGGATGATTGACGCCCGCAAAAGCGGCGGGTTGCGCCCTGATGAAGTTGCCTACCTGCTCAACAACGACATCATCAGCCGCCGTGAGGCGTTGAAGGATGCGCTGCCGTTCTTCGCTGAACTGTCGTCGGCCCGCCAAGGCGTGTTGATTAACATGGCCTTTAACATGGGCGTGGCCGGTCTGCTTAAATTTAAGCAGATGCTGGCAGCAGTCGAGGCCCAGCATTGGGGTATCGCCGCCAAAGAGATGCTGGACTCAAACTGGGCGCGTCAAGTGCCCAAGCGGGCGGTGCGCTTGGCGTTGCAGATGGAGACAAACCTGTGGCAATAGACACCGCTATCGTTGGGCTGGTCGAGACTGTCGTCAACAAAATATGGCCGGACAAGTCCGAACAGGAACGCGCTCAGATGACAGCGGCGTTGGCGCTGGTGCAGGGTCAGCTGGACATCAACAAAGTTGAAGCCGCCAGCCCTAATGCGTTCACATCTGGCTGGCGACCTGCTATCGGTTGGATTTGCGGAGCGGCGTTTAGCATCCAGTTTGTCTTTGGCCCGCTGGCCGTATGGGGCTCCCGCCTGTACGGACATCCAGTTGATTTTCCTGCAATGGACATGGGTGAGATGATGCCGGTTTTACTTGGGATGCTGGGCCTCTCGGGGTTACGGACTTTCGAGAAGGTAAAGTCGGTAGCTTAACGACTTCTTCAGTGTGGAACCGGTGTCCGTTGGCGCACTCCCTGCGCCTGCGAATCCCCCGTGTGTCTAGCACTATAGACCACGCCTTACATTCTGGACAAAGCATCGCGGTACGCCTGTAGCGCGGTTTTCAGATCGGCCTTTAAGTGCGCGATGATGTCTTGCTGCTCTGCGATCAGGCGCAGCAGTTCTTCTCTGGTGTAAGTGTCAATCATTTCTCAAGACGGCATTACGCCGCACCCATTCTGCGAGTTCTTTGGCGGTCATATCCTCGTCCCGCGTTTCTGCGCGTTCGTGGACGCCGTACCCCATTGCTGCCAACAACTCTTCCACCGGCTTGCGGTAGATCATGGAGTCCTTGGCTATCTTCGCGGCACATCGCCAGATCATCATAAGAAGTACCCCCCGCAAATAATCAGCACCAGCAACACCGCCAGCAGCCATGAAAACCGGCTTGACCGGTCGCACACGCACGGTTTGCGGCCTTGGTCACACGCCCCGCTACAGCCCTTCAATTAGCTTCTCCAAGTAGTGCTGGGCCTTGCGCAAATCCTCGACGCCGCCCTTGTCCCGCCAGCGGCTGACGTACTTGATGACGCAGGCTTCCAAATAAGGAATCTCGTTCTGCACGATGTAGTCCCACGTTTGTATCTTCTTGTCGCGGTAGTGATCACCGCCCACTTGGGTGTCGTTGGCGCTCATATAACGATCACCAGCATTGCCAGCGTTGCGACGAAAGACACTACCACCCATACCCAATCGCTTTCTTCTTCGTAAATTTCATCTGATGTGTATGGGCCAAATGCTTCCTGCATCGTCCTCGGGTATCGCTCGTTTATCATGGTGTCCCCCAAATAATCTCTTGGTTGTAAGACTTGACTTCCTTCTTGGTGGCCCACCGCGCCGCTCGGAACTCGTTCTCGTGCGGAAACGCGGGCCATGACCAGACCCTGCCGTCCCACCAGCGATAGCCGTTCTGCCACGCCTGGGTGGTGTCCCGCGCAAAGCGGGCCGGATACCACCCTACTGCTGGTGGATCGCCTTTATTCCACTTCATACCGACCTCGCCGTCGCCAGCAACTCAATCCGTTCCCGCGACACCCTCATCGCGTTGTACCGCTGGTGCAGGCGCTGCAACACCATCGCCCTGCGGCGGTTCGCTTTTTCGTGCTCTAACAACGTCAATACTTTCGCTTCGTCGAAAGTGTTTAGGTGTTGGTTCAGCACCCGCCAGTTTTCTAGTGATTCCATCAATTCTCCCAAGTACCTTGTTGTATCCACGGATAGCGGAGTTCATCTGCCGCTTGCGGATAATTAGTTCTGCCTTAGCAGCGAACAACTTATGCTTCATTTCAACGCCTCCATTGCAATGCTCGACACCGACTGTTTGTCCGCCAACGCCCGAACGATCTTCTCGTCCACGGTGTCTTTGGTTATCATGCGGTAACACCAAACATCGTGGCGCTGCCCACTGCGGTGAAGGCGCCCTATCGTCTGCTCATATAGCTCCAGCGACCACGGCAGCGAAAAGAACACGATCTTGCTGCCGCCATGCTGAAGATTCAGCCCATGCCCTGCGGACTTGGGGTGGATCAGCAGCAACTCTACCTTCCCCTCGTTCCAGTCATCAATCGAGCTTTCGATGGTTCTGGCCTTCGGGTAGCGGCGCTGGAGTTCTTCCAGTTCCGCTTGGAAATTGTAAACAACTATTGTATTGGCGTGTTGGTTTTCTTGCAAAAGATTGTCGAGCGCGTCGAACTTGTGCGATGAGGTGTGCACCGTCGTTTTGCTTTCAGCGTAGACAAACCCCGACGCCAGCTGCTGCAACTTGGCCGTCACCACGGCGGCGTTGGCGGCTATGGCGCGCTCGTCGCCGTAGCGCAGCACCATCGCCTGCTTCATCTCCTTGTAGTCCGTCATGTCCATCTCGGCCTCGACATCCACGGTGTGCAGCGGCGGCAGCTTGTCGGCGTACTCACCAGGCTCCAGCACGAACGTGGCGGGCTTGATGCGCTCCATGACCGCCTCCAGCGAACCCTTGCGCGGTTCCCACTGGCCAAACTCCTTGTTGATGAGGATGAAATACTGCTGCTGGAAGGCGCCCTTGCTGCGCCCGAGCAGCTTCTGGTCGATGATCTTGCACTGGCCGAACACGTCTTCCAGACCGTTCGAGGTAAACGATCCGGTCAAACCCCACCTGATCTGGATCGGGTCGATCACTTTCAGCAGCGCCTTGAACCTAGCGCCGGATGGGTTCTTCAGCCGCGTCAGTTCGTCGAACACGATCCCGTCGAACGGGCGCATATTGTTCGCCAGCCATTGCAGGTTGTCGTAGTTGGTGACTGTGATGTCGGCGTCCTCCATCAGCGCCTTCACCCGCTGCGCTGGTGTGCCGACGCACACGGCCACCGACAGCTCCGGCGCCCACTTTTTGGCCTCTGTCGGCCAGACCGACACGGCCACACGCTTAGGGGCGACGACGAGGAATTTGCGCCTCATGCTCCACATCGCGGCCAACGTGATGGCGGTCTTGCCCGCGCCTACTGGCGCCAAGATCATCGCGCGGTCGCGCCCGTACAGGAAATCAGCCGCAAATTCTTGGTATGGTCTCAGCCCCATTGCGCTGCCATCGCGTCAGCGATGCCCTGTAGTGTGGTGCTGCGGTGTTTCCACCTGTCGGGGCCAGGCGACATCTTGTGAACCCGCGCCTCGCGCCCGTCCACGATTTTCGTAGGCGTCAACAGCGGCAGATTCTTCAGCCACAGGCAGGTCGCCTTCGTCTCGCCATGCCCAAACTGCCACGGTTGGATGATCTGGTCGGGTTTCCGAATCGCCGTGCTGATCTTGCTGATGGGGTTCTCCAGCGCGATCTTCTCGATGGGCGCGTCCAACAGCAGGCGCACAAAATCCAGCGCCTCGGCCTGCTCGACCAGTTTGTCCTTCCACCATCTCGCGCCTGACACCGCCAGATGGGTGCAGGGCGGGTGGGCGATCATCAAGTCCCACCTGTCGTCGAGGATGTCCCTGACATCGCCTTTGTAGTGGCATCCGCGTTCGGGGTAATTGGTTCTGACGCCGCTATGGTCATACTTCCAATTCGGCCTGTCAGTCTTCAACAGGTCACACGACACGGCTTGGTGCCCTCGTGCTACGAAAGCGTCGCGGACGATGCCGCTGTATTCACACGCTACCAAAACTCGCATCAATCTGCTCCTTGTTCCAAACGACGACGTATCGCTGGTTCATGCGGATCATATCTTCGGCAAAAACTTTTTGCAAGGCTGACAGCCGCCCGCCCTCGGTCTTGACCTCGACGAACCACGTCTGGCCGTTGGGCAAACACACGATTCTGTCGGCGACACCAGCCCTGCCGGGGCTGACGAACTTGTACGCCTTGCCGCCCAGCGCCTCGACGCGGCGGATCAGGTATTTCTCTATTTCTCGTTCAAGCATAAAAAAGTTGTTGACTTGTGTTGCGGCGATGTTAGCATGACGGCTCCCATCCACTAAACGAGAGTCAACATGAAACTCACACTCAATCCAGTAGAAATCAACAACATCTTGCTCGCATGGGCGCAGAAGCACTTCCCGCAGGGGGACTTCAACACGGTTTCGTTGGAGACGTACACCTACGCTCCGAACGCCACGTTCACCTATGTGGAGGAG
Organism: uncultured beta proteobacterium; assembly: GCA_903840825.1. Classification (GTDB taxonomy): domain Bacteria; phylum Pseudomonadota; class Gammaproteobacteria; order Burkholderiales; family Burkholderiaceae_C; genus Rhodoferax. The sequence continues at coordinate 7,752 of CAIMHL010000255.1, read as the reverse complement.
ACGCCTGATGAAGCACTCTAATATCGTCGGCGGCTCGACCGCCGAGCGCGTCATCAACTGCCCCGGCAGCGTCAAGCTGGTGGCGACCATGCCGCCCAAGCCCAGCAGCACCTTTGCAGACGAGGGCACCTTGCTCCACGACTGCATCGCTGACTTGCTGGACTTGAAGGTGGCTAGCGCCAAAGACTTGATCGGGCGCCAGTACAACGAGCAGATCGTGACCGAGGAACTGGTCGAGGATAAGCTGCTGGTGGCGATGCGTCTGCTCAACACCATCGACCCCAACAACGAGATGGACTACGAAGTCGAGCAGCGCGTCGGCTTCGGCGACTTCCTGCCCGGCGTGTTCGGCAGTTCTGACTTGCTGGGCCGGTTGGGTGACACGGCCATCGTGCTGGACTGGAAGTTCGGGTCTGGCGTTCCAGTTGAGGCTGAGGAGAACGCGCAAGGCTTGTTCTACGCTTGCGCTGCACGGCGCACCGACGCGACCAAGTGGATTTTCAAAGGCGCCACCAAGGTAAAGATCGTCATCGTGCAGCCGCCCAGCATCAAGGTCTGGGAGACAACGCCCGAGCGCCTCGATCTGTTCGAGGTGCAACTGGCCTCCGCCGTCTTGGAGGCCAAGCAAGACGACGCCATGCTGTCGGCTGGCAAGTGGTGCAAATGGTGCGCGGCCAAGCCTGTATGCCCAGTAATGACCGGCGAGGTCGCGCGGGTCGGCGCGGCGCAAATCGCTGCTTTACCTGCCGATCTGATTGGCGGATACTTGAAGACCGCTGACCAACTCGAGGCATGGATTGCTGACCTCCGCGCTTTGGCGTTCACGATGTTGGAGGCCGGTGCGCCGGTTCCAGGCTACAAACTGGTCGCCAAACGTGCGACAAGATCATGGGCGAACGAGGAGACGGCGAAGGCGCTGCTTCTTGAACACCTACCAGAATCCGAACTGACTGAAACCAAGATGTGCAGTCCTGCTGTTGTCGAGAAGAAGCTCAAGAAGCTGAAGCTCGCGCTGCCGGAAGGCTCGACGGTCGCTATCAGTTCGGGTACGACGCTTGCGGATGTGGATGATCCACGCCCGCAGGTTCTGCAACTCGGGTCGCAATTGAAGTCGGCCCTCTCTAAACTCCAAGGATAAACAAATGTTTCCAGTAGTCCAAAACAGTTCTATCGGCGCGGTCGCTATCGCGCTTCGTGCCGTCGCCCCATCCGCCGCTGGCGGTACGGCCATCCTCAAGATGGACAAGACCGGCCATTGGGTCTTCGGTGCTGACCAGACCGAGGTCGATGCCGACTCGTTGTGGGCGGTCAACCCGTTCAGCTTCGTCCACGGCTACATCGCGTGGGGTGAAGGTGAGGTCTTGGGCGAGAAGATGACCTCGATCACCTCGCCGCTGCCCGAACTCGAAGCAGCGCCGCCTAACGCCAAGCGCGGCTGGGAGGAGCAGGTCGGCCTTTCGATGAAGTGCATTAAGGGTGAAGACGAGGGTCTTGAGGTGCGTTACACGGTGACCAGCGTTGGTGGCAAGCGCGCAGTCCAGTCGATGGGCATCAAGATTGCCGAGCGCGTCGATGCGAGCCCTGAGTCGCCGGTGCCTGTGGTGCGTCTCAAGAAGGAGCACTATATGCACAAGTCCTTTGGCCGTATCTACACCCCGGTGTTTGAAGTCGAGGCGTGGATCGGCATGGAAGGCGAGGCGAAAGCGGAACCGGAAGCACCGGCCCGTCGTCGTCGGGCGATTACTGAGTAATTGCCGTGATCCTTTGGGTTGATTTTGAAACCCGTAGCGCCTGCGACCTAAAAACCGCAGGCGTTTACAACTACGCTCAGGACATCAGCACAGAAGTCTTGTGTATGTCCTACGCTTTCGACGATGAACCTGTACAGACTTGGATGCCTGAACGTCCATTTCCCGTACAGGTCGCCCAGTTCACCGGCCAGATCAGGGCGCACAACGCCGCGTTCGAGCGCCTGATTTTCTGGTACGTGCTCCAGATTGAGTTCAAGCTGGAGCAGTTCTACTGCACCGCTACACAAGCCCGCGCCAACTGTGCGCCTGGTTCGCTTGAGGACGTGGGGCGGTTCTTCGGCGCGTCGATGCGCAAGGATCACCGGGGCGGGCATCTGGTGCGCCAATGCTGCATCCCGCCCTATAACACCGCGCTGCTGCCCGAGCTGTACGCCTACTGCGAGCAGGACGTGCGGGCGATGCGCGCCATCAGCACCAGCTTGCGCCAGTTGACCGACGACGAGCTGCTGGACTACCACGTCAACGAGCGCATCAACGACCGTGGGGTGCGCGTCGATGTGGCGCTGGCCCGTGGTGCCGTCAAGTACGCCGCGCAGGAGGTCAAGGACATACAGCAGATTGTTTCTGAGGTGACGCATGGCGCTGTGCCGACCGTGCGCTCACCGAAAATGCGTGAGTGGGTTTTTGCGCGTCTGGACAGAGAAGGCCAGAGTTTGATGCTGATGGAGAACAACAAGATATCCATCGACAAGACCGTGCGCGCCAACCTGCTGACGACCGACCTCGACTCGGATGTGCGCGAGGTCATCCAATGTGCCGACGATCTTTGGGCGTCGTCGGTCGCCAAGTTTCAACGCATGGCCGATCTTGCCGACGTTGAAGACCAGCGCGTTCGAGGCGCGTTCGTCTTTGCCGGTGGATCGGCTACTGGCCGCGCGTCGTCCTACGGGTTGCAGGTGCATAACTTCGGGCGCAAGTGCCACAAGGAGCCCGAGGCTGTGCGCGCCGCCATCGTTGAGGGCCGGTCTGTCGTGCCTGAGTTTGGCACTCGCACAACCGACGTTCTCAAGACCATGCTCCGGCCCGCCATGCGCGGGCCTTTTACTGTGGCCGACTGGTCGGCTATTGAGGCGCGCCTGACGCCGTGGCTGTCCACCGAGGGTGACGAGGTGCTGGATGTGTTCCGCGCTGGCGGTGACATCTACGTCAACGAGGCCATGAAATTATTCAACACGCGCGAGGTCACGCCCGAGCAGCGCCAGATCGGGAAGGTCGCCATTCTCGCCTGCGGTTTCGGCGGCGGGCATAACGCCTTTGCTTCGATGGGCCGCGCTTATGGGGTCAAGTTAACTGAACTTGAAGCGCGGTCAACAGTCGAGGTGTGGCGCCGCGCGAACCCGTGGGCCGTGCGTTACTGGTCGAACCTTGAGTGGGCATACAACGCCGCCATGAGAAACCCCGGCAAGCACATCAAGGCCGCCCGGGTTACTTACTGTTTTAATGGGCAGCACCTATGGTACGCGCTCCCTTCGGGGCGTATCCTCTGCTACCCCTTTGCCCGCATCGAGGATGACGGCATCACCTACGCAAAGGCAGCATGGAAGCCAGCCCAAGATGCAAAAGAATGGCCCCGCGCTCGACTCTGGAAGGGTCTGGCTTGCGAGAACATCACCCAAGCAGTCGCCAACGATTTGTTGCGCCATGCGCTGCGTCAAGTGCCGAACGTCGTTCTGCACGTCCATGACGAAATTGTTGTCGAGGGCGCTTGCCCCGAACTAGAACGAATTATGTGTACCCCGCCCGCGTGGGCGTCGGATTTGCCTTTAAAGGCCGAGGTCAAAACAATGGAGCGTTACGGCAAATGATTGATTACCTGTGTTCCCTAGCTGCTGATGGCGAAACTTTTCTGATCGTCAAGCAAAAACCTAAAGGCGAAGGCTTCAGCTACCCCGCGTTTCTGCCGCATAAGTACGCCCCCGGCGGCGGCTGGTATGGCAACACCGGCTCGTACATCCTCGACCGCTTCCGCGACGGCCATGTGTCGGCGTCGAGCGCCAACATCGAGCACGTGCTGGTCATGGTGCTGGACGACATTGGCACCAAGAGCAAGGAACCCCCGCTGCCCCCGACGTGGATCATGGAAACGTCGCCGGGTAACTTTCAATGGGGCTACACGTTCAGCGACCAGCCGACCAAGCATCAGTTTGCCGCTGCCATCATCGCCATCGCCGCCGCTGGCTATACCGACCCAGGCGCCATTAACCCAGTCAGAAATTTCCGAATCCCCGGGTCAGTCAACCACAAGAATGGTTTTGTCTCGCGGCTGGTCGAGATGCACAAGGACCGTGAGTACACGCTTGCGGAGATTTGCACCGCCCTCAACGTGACGCCCGCCGAAGCGAACAGCGGCAGCGTGTCGAGCGTGACTGTAGACGCCGCCCCCGACGACGTGATCGAGTGGCTGTCCGGCAGGGGCGAGGTGTTGGAGCGCGGAAATTCCTCGGGCTGGTGGGGCGTCAAGTGCCCCAACAGCGCCGAGCACTCCGACGATCAGGTCGGCGCGCGCTACCTGCCCGCTACCCGCGCCTTCGCCTGCTTTCACGGCCATTGTCTCGACTGGGACAGCGTGGCGTTCCTGCGCTGGGTGGCCGACTCCGGTGGCCCCCAGCACACGCACGGCTTCCGATCTGAACTCATGGCGACGATGATGCAGGCCGTGTCCGCCAAACTGAACCCTTCACCTGAGTACCCCGACCGCGCCGCCGAGATTGTTGCTTTGGTCGAGCAGCGCGAGCTTGGCCGGATTGACAAGGCCGACTGGTGGTCGAAGTGGGCGTACATCCAAGACGATGATGCGTTCTTCAACCTAGACGACCGCCGCACCATGACGCGCAGCACGTTCAACGCCACTTATCGTCACGTCGGTTGCACCAGCAACCACAACGGCCGACGCATCGAGGCGTCAATCTGCTTCGATGAGAATCGCCAAGCCAACGGCGCGCATAGCTTAACCGCGATCACTTACGCGGCCGGCGGCTCGACGCTGGTCACCCGTGATGGGCTGGTCTACGGCAACCGCTGGCGCGATCAAAGGCCCGCCCCCGTGCCCGGCGACGTTGGCTATTGGCTGCGCCACGTCGAGCGGATGATCCCGATCCCCGAAGAGCGCGCGCATTTCCTCGCCGCGCTGGCCCACAAGGTGCAATACCCAAGCATCAAGATCAATCACGCTATCTTGCTGGGCGGCAACCACGGCTCGGGCAAGGACACCCTCATGGCCCCGTTCTTCTGGGCCATCGGCGGCGCGACTAAATCGAACTGCTCGATGGTCAAGAATGAAGAACTTACTTCGCAATGGGGTTATGCGCTCGAGTGCGAGGTGATGGAAATCGCCGAGCTGCGCCAGACCGACGCCAAGGATCGCCGCGCCATCGAAAACACCCTCAAGCCAATCATTGCGGCGCCCCCTGAGTTGCTGCCGGTCAACCGCAAGGGCTTGCACCCGTACATGGCACTCAATCGGATCTTCGTTGTGGCGTTCACGAATGAGCGCGGCGCGATCTCCCTGCCCTCCGAGGATCGCCGCTGGTTCGTATTGTGGAGCGATGCCGACAAGCTGCCGGCCGCCGAGGCCGACGCGCTTTGGAACTGGTACACCCGTCAGGACGGGTTCGGCGCGGTTGCTCATTACCTTATGTCATACGACGTCTCCGCGTGGAACCCTACGGCCCCGCCGCCCATGACCGAGGCCAAGGCGATCTTGATTTCCGCAGCCATGTCACCGGCCGAAGCCGTGCTGGTGGACGTTATCCGAAACCGAGAGGGGGATTTCAAGTCAGGCGTTATCTGCGGCCCGTTCCACTTGATTCTCGACCGCGTCCATTACCCCGCGCACGTCAAGACACCCCCCACGGCGGCGCTGTTCCACGCGCTTAAGGAGGCCGGCTGGGTCGACATGGGGCGGCTGCATTCCCGCGACTACAGCACCAAGAAACACATCTTCCGCGCGCCTGAGATGGCCGGCACACCTAAGTCTGAACTGCGCGCTATGGTCGAGACGAAAAAAAGCCCCGCGTAAGCGGGGCATTTAAAGGTCAAGGAGCAGGATAATGATAGCGGCTATCACTGCCGCTATCAACACCGATAACCTTTTCGCAAGTGCGCGATGGCGGCGGCATCTTGGCCAGGCGTTAAGTGCAGCGCTTCAAAGCCCACCCAGCCGTTGATTTTCTTTGCTTCAGTCAACCACCAGCCGCCGGTAGTACGCTCAAGACGCGCGCGGGTAAGTGCGCGGCTGTACTTATATGCGTTCGGCACCTCGCCGCCGCTCACACAATGCACCACAGCGCCCGCGCGTTGCGCGAGCGTGAGCCCCAACGCGTCCATCTGCGCCTCCGCGCGGTCGGCCACCATGTTGAGGTCGAGCGCGGTGTAAGTGTGAGCGGTGGCGGTGCCGTTCACCGCCGCCAGAGCGGCGGCGCACTTTTCAAGTTTGATTTTCATGCGAGCACCTCTTCCGCGCAAATTGGCATTGTCGGGTCATAGTGTGTCGTTGGCCGATCATTGAGCGGCGCGAACCGCGCAACGCACGGCGGCATAATTTTCTCGTTCAACATCTCGAACTGGCGCACATACTCACCCGTTGATTCTGCGCGCGTTGGGTACTGCCGCGCCATCTTGAGCCTGGGCGCGTCGGGCTTAAACTTCCGGCCCTTGCCCTTGGTGCGGATGCTGGCACATAAGGCGCGCACGTTCTCCGCGTTCTCAGGGCGCAGGGTGAACTCTGTTCCGTCGATGTTCAGCGCAATCATTTTTGTGCCTCGTATATGGTTCCGCATACTAAACAGCAGCCGCCTTCGATGGGGCTTTCAATTTCGCAGGGTTCGCACTCACCCCACAAATCCACCCGCAACTTGCCGGTTTCAGCGGCATCGTGCACGGCAAACTGGCCGTGCTTCTCGTATATCTTGTACGCTTTTTCGTGGTTGGTCATGGTTTCATCTCCCAAAAGTAAACGATAAGCGGTGCCGCGAGAATCGCGGCGCCGATAGTAGCTAGCAGCAGGTCGACCAAAAATTTACGCATCGCGCAGCCCCTCGCGGTAATTCTGAACATCCCGCAGCAACGCCGCGCGGGTTTCGGCGCGGATCAGGTCACCGCGCCCCTCTTCGCAAAATTTCCAGCTGACGCCGCACCCGCCCTCTTCAAGGTAATAGGTGCGCCCGAATTCTTGGCGCATCGCCTCGATGGTCATCCGCAGATTCTGTACTGTAGGTTTCATGGCAATTCCGGTAATGTTGTGAGATTGGCTAACGGTATCCAGCGAATGCCGGTCGGATGATCCGGGAATGACTTTCCACAATCGACGCGCGCGATGGCCCCGTCGATGTCGAGAATCACACCGCGCATCCCGACCGTGATCGGGTCATGCATGGTGCGCCGGATCACCGCCCCGGTGAACGCTACGGTGTCACCGGCTTTCATATCGTGCAGCAGCCGCAGCAGGGTGCGTCCTCGCACCGGCCGGCTTTGTTGCGATAAAACGTGTTGTCGCCGAACGTGATCACGTCGGACACCCGCTGCACCAGCACCGGCTTGCGCGCTGGCGTAAACGTGATGCTGTCGCCGGGGCGGATAGCCGCCCCCGTGCGCGCGCACTTTCCGTGATATTTTGCAATCATCTTCATTCCCCCGGTAGAGTGCAACAGCGCACACCTAGACTGTAAAACACTTTTTGCCCTTGTGCAATCATAAAAAGTCCCCAATCATAAAAATCATCCCCGGCGCCTGGTTCCCAGGCCAGCACCCGCCCGTCCGGCCAGCACCCGCCCGTCCGTCCGCCCGCCCGCCCGGCCAGCACCCTCCCGTCCGCCCGGCCAGCACCCGCCCGTCCGCCCGTCCGCCCGGCCAGCACCCGCCCGTCCGGCCAGCACCCGCCCGTCCGGCCAGCACCCGCCCGTCCGGCCAGCACCCGCCCGTCCGGCCAGCACCCGCCCGCCCG
>CAIMHL010000254.1 GCA_903840825.1 uncultured beta proteobacterium | reverse complement strand
TACGTGCTGTTCGTCAAACGCTACCCGCAGCCTGGGAACGATGCCGCCCAATTGCTGGCCCAGCAGGCTTACCTGTCGGGCAACTGCGGTGTCAATTGGTTGGCTTGGGTGAGTTGCAGCTTGCTGGGTGTGGGGCTGTCCAACTTTGTACCCATCTCTTGGGGTCTGGGCTTTGCCGGCATTTTGGCGCTACTGGGCATTTTGTGTTCGCTGGCTTCTAGCAAGTTGCGCGTGGTCTCGGCGGGCGTGGCGGGCGCAGCGGCCGTGGTCGCGTACGCCCTGCCCTTGAAGATGAACATTCTGGTGGCCATCGCCTCCGCCGTGGCCTTGTGCCTGATCGTCGAAAACACCAAGCTACTCAAAAAGGAAACGCCATGAGCGGTGAGACCAGCCTCTGGACTCTCGTCACCATCGTGGGCTTGGCGGTCGTCACGGTCGTAACCCGCTCGTTTTTCTTTATCTCAAGCAAGCCCTGGCACCTGCCTCACTGGGCGCAGCGCGGGCTGCAATACGCCCCCATCGCCGCCTTGGCAGGCGTCATCGTGCCTGAAATGGTCATGACCCAGGGCCATTTCATCAGCACTTGGCAAGATGCCCGCCTGTTTGCGGTGGCGGCAGGTGCCGGCTGGTATTTCTGGCGCAAAGGCGCAGGGCAGGCGGTGCTGGGCACCATTTTGGTTGGCATGGCGGTTTACCTTCCCTTGCATCTGGTTTGGGGTTGGTAACTAATCCGGCTTGATCGGCTTCTACAATTCGGGCAGTCTATTTTTTACTGTCAGGGATTTACATGAACGTCATTCGCTTCTCCGATGTGTGCGCTTCCGGCCAGGTAGCCGGTAAACGCGTGTTTATCCGTGCCGATCTCAACGTGCCGCAAGACGCCACCGGTGCGATCACTGAAGACACCCGCATTCGCGCCTCGGTCGCCTGCATTCAAATGGCGCTGGACGCCGGTGCCGCCGTGATGGTGACCTCGCACCTGGGTCGCCCCACCGAGGGCGAATTCAAACCCTCTGACTCTTTGGCCCCCGTGGCTCGGCGCTTGGGTGAACTCCTGGGCCGTGACGTGCCACTCATTACGCACTGGCTCGACGGCATCACCGTGGCACCGGGACAACTGGTGATGCTGGAAAACTGCCGAGTCAATGTGGGGGAAAAGAAAAACAACGAAGTTCTTGCAAAAAAAATGGCTGCCTTGTGCGATATTTTTGTGCACGACGCCTTTGGCACCGCGCACCGAGCCGAGGCCTCCACTTACGGCATCGCCCAATTTGCAAAAGTTGCCTGCGCTGGCCCCTTATTGGCCGCCGAGATGGACGCCATCAGCCAAGCGCTGGCAAATCCCAAGCGCCCGTTGGTGGCGATTGTGGCGGGCTCCAAAGTCTCGACCAAACTCACCATTCTCAAAAGCCTGGCTCAAAATGTGGACCAGCTCATTGTGGGTGGCGGTATTGCCAACACCTTCATGCTGGCGGCTGGCCTGAACATTGGCAAAAGCCTGGCCGAGCCCGACTTGCTGGACCAAGCCAAAGCCGTCATTGAAGCCATGAAAGCCCGCGGAGCCGCAGTGCCGATCCCCACCGACGTGGTCACCGCCAAAACTTTTTCTCCTGACGCCGTAGCCACCATCAAAGCCGCTACTGACGTGGCCGACGATGATTTGATTCTGGACATCGG
>CAIMHL010000253.1 GCA_903840825.1 uncultured beta proteobacterium | reverse complement strand
GTGTTCTTAAACACGGTTGTGATCATGCCCTGGAACATGTCACGTATCTCTTGCTCGCTCAGGAACGAGGTCTCGATATCAATCTGGGTAAATTCGGGCTGGCGGTCAGCGCGCAAGTCTTCGTCGCGGAAGCACTTGGTGATTTGGTAGTAGCGGTCATAACCGGCCACCATCAACAACTGTTTGAAGAGCTGAGGGCTTTGGGGCAGGGCAAAAAAGTGACCTTCATGGACGCGGCTAGGCACCAGATAATCGCGCGCGCCTTCGGGGGTGGACTTACCCAACATCGGGGTTTCGATGTCAATAAAGCCATTGGCGTCCAAAAACTTGCGCACTTCCATCGACACGCGGTAGCGCAGCATCAGGTTGTTTTGCATGTAGGGGCGACGCAGGTCAAGCACGCGGTGCGTGAGGCGCGTGGTCTCACTCAGGTTGTCGTCATCCAACTGGAACGGCGGTGTCACGGAGGGGTTGAGCACGGTCAATTCATGGCACAGCACTTCGATCTTGCCGCTTTTGAGGTTGTCGTTGGTGGTGCCGTCAGGGCGGGCACGCACCAAGCCTTTGACTTGAATGCAGAATTCGTTGCGAATGCCTTCAGCCGTTTTGAACATGTCAGCGCGGTCAGGGTCGCACACCACTTGCACATAGCCTTCGCGGTCACGGATGTCGACAAAAATCACGCCACCGTGGTCGCGGCGGCGGTTAACCCAGCCACACAATGTAACTGTTTCGCCCAACAGGGCTTCGGTCACAAGACCGCAATAGTGGGAACGCATAGCCATAGAGTGCTTTCAGAGCCCGCCCAAGGGGGCGGCGTAAGTTGTCAAATAAATTAAGAAGAAACGGGGGGATTTGCTGTGGGGGCCACAGAACCCATTGAAATCACGTAGGTGAGTGCCTCATCGACGCTCATGCTGAGTTCAATGACTTCAGAGCGCGGCAGCATCAGGAAAAATCCGCTGGTCGGGTTGGGTGTGGTGGGGACATAGACGCTGACAAAATCAGCGCCCAAATGGCTGGCCACCTCGCCGCCCGGTGCGCCGGTCTGAAACGCAATGGTCCAGACGCCCGCACGTGGATACTGAACCAGTAAGGCGGTGCGAAAAGCGTTACCGTTGCTTGAAAAGAGCGTATCTGACACTTTTTTCACGCTGTTGTAAATCGACTTGAACACGGGAATATTGGTAAATAACTTGCCCCACTGGCGAACCCACCAACGACCAGCCACATTAGAGACCAAAGCCCCCGTGACCAGCAAAGCAGAGAACACCAACACGACGCCCAAGCCGGGGATATGGCGCAGTTGATTGATCACATCGCCCGAGGAGTCTGGGGACAGGGCGGCCAGACCCGTCAGAAAGCTGCCAAAAATGGAATCCAGCAAACCAACTAGCCAAAGCAGGACCCAAATGGTGAGTGTTAGGGGCAACCAGGCCAAAAGACCGGTGAGAAGGTATTTTTTGATAGGCACGGCAGAGACCTTAATCAGCAGATGCAGCAGGTGCTGCGGGCGTGCTGGAGGCTGGCGATGCAGCGCTGTCAGCGGGCTTGGCACTCTCGGACGCTTTTGGGGCTGAATCGAGACCCGTGGGCGTGCTGGCGGTCACGGCAGGACCGCCTTTAAAGTCGGTGGCGTACCAGCCAGAACCCTTGAGCTGGAAACCTGCAGCGGTTACCTGCTTCTTGAATGTTGACGCACCGCAAGACGGGCAGTCTGTCAGCAGAGAATCTGACATTTTTTGCAAAACGTCTTTTGCAAACCCGCAGGACTCGCATTTATAGGCATAAATTGGCATGGCGATAAGGCTTGGATTTCAAGTTGCAAAGTTTTTGATTATAAAGGGTAGCACCCTAGAAAACCTGAGCGTGGGCAAGGAACTGCATGGCCACCAAGCCCAACACAAACCCGAAAACGATATAGGTCAGCGCTTGAAGCAAGCGATTGGTGCGCTTTTGCTCCAAAAGAAGTTGCGCCATCAGGCGGTCATCGCCCGCCTTGGGTGCCTGCAAAAAGTTAACCAGCAGGCGGGGCAATTCTGGCAGCAACTTGGCATAGCGGGGCGCTTCATTTTTCAATTGCTCCAGCAGCTTTTTAGGCCCCAACTGGTTGAGCATCCAGGTCTCTAAAAAGGGTTTGGCGGTATTCCAGAGGTCCAACTCCGGGTCAAGTTGGCGCCCCAGCCCTTCAATGTTGAGCAGAGTTTTCTGCAACAAGACCAACTGCGGCTGAATTTCAACCTGAAACCGGCGCGAAGTCTGGAACAAACGCATGAGCACCAGCCCCAACGAAATTTCTTTTAAAGGGCGGTCAAAGTAAGGCTCGCACACCGAACGAATCGCCGACTCCAGTTCATCGACGCGCGTGGCAGCAGGCACCCAACCGGACTCAATGTGCAACTCAGCCACCCGCTTGTAGTCGCGGCGGAAAAAGGCGGTAAAGTTTTGCGCCAAGTACTCTTTATCAACCTCGGTCAAGGTGCCAACAATCCCGAAATCCAAGGAAATGTAGCGACCAAAGGTGGCCGGCTCCAAGCTCACCTGAATATTGCCGGGGTGCATGTCGGCATGGAAAAAACCATCCCGAAACACCTGGGTAAAGAAGATGGTGACGCCATCGCGCGCCAGTTTAGGGATGTCAACGCCCGCCGCCCGCAGTTTTTCCACCTGGCTGATGGGCACCCCGTTCATGCGCTCCATGACAATGACCTCGGTCATGCAGTAATCCCAGAACATCTCAGGAATCAGCACCAAGTCAAGCCCGGCCATGTTGCGCCGCAACTGGGCGGCGCTTGAGGCTTCCCGCACCAAATCGAGCTCATCGTGCAGGTACTTGTCAAACTCGGCCACCACCTCCCGAGGCTTCAGGCGCTTGCCATCGGCCGACAAGCCGTCCACCCAACCCGCCATCATGCGCATCAGACTCAGGTCTTTTTCAATCGCTTTAAGCATATTGGGGCGCAGCACCTTGACCGCCACATCGCGAATCTTGCCCGTACGGTCTTTGATAACGGCAAAGTGAACCTGTGCAATCGAGGCACTGGCAATCGGCTCATGGTCAAAGGAGACAAAAATGTCGAGTAACTTTTTATTGAAAGCGCGCTCAATGGTGGCAACCGCGATGTGGCTGCTAAAAGGCGGCACGCGGTCTTGCAAGAGGGCCAGTTCATCGGCAATATCAACCGGCATTAGATCCCGCCGGGTGGACAGCACCTGGCCGAATTTGACAAAAATGGGGCCCAGCTTTTCCAATGCCTCACGGATGCGCTGGCCGCGGGGGGCCTGCAAATTTCGCCCCACCGTCAAAATTCGCGCCAAGACGTTGAGCCAGGGCTTTTGAAAGCTGGTTAAGAAAAGTTCATCCAAACCGTAGCGCAGCATCACCCAAATGATGAAAGCCCCGCGAAACAAGCGCGTCATGAGGTCGCCTTGTCTTGCCCGGTGGTGTCGCGGCTGACCAAAAATTGCTTCACTGCCTGCGCCAGACTGCGGGCTGCCACGCTCAGTGCGCGGGCAGGCGCATCGCCCATCAAGCGGGCCAGGTCTTCCTCGTACTCCCAGCGAACGTGGTCTGTCAGCCAGTTCACCTCGGCGGCGAGTTGAACGTCACCCTCGACGCGAACCGGTGGCTTCTCGCCACGCAAGGAAGCCTGCGCCAAAGCTACCGGCGAAGTCTCAGTCACCATTAACACCAGGTCAGGCTTGGCGTCAGTGGGCGCACGGTCCAGCAAACCTGCGGGTGTTGCGGTCAAAAACAGGGTGAAATCGCGCCATTGGAGGTGGATCACGCGGCCTTTTTGCCGAGCCAAGCGAGCAGTCGCTTCCTTCTCCTGAC
>CAIMHL010000252.1 GCA_903840825.1 uncultured beta proteobacterium | reverse complement strand
CTGCTTCATCCACGTACTGCGTGATGAGGGCATCGTCAAAATAGTCCAGACCAAAACGTCCGCCACCGCCCGCAGAGCCCGACTCGCGCCGGCCTTTTTGCTCGGCGATCACAGTGACTGAGAGGCGCACCAAGGGGCGCACATCAGCGGCCAGCGTGCCATCGGCGCGCGCCACCATCACCACGTCATATTCGCTGGCCAAACCGGCCATAACTTGCGCCACGCGCGGGTCTTTGGCGCGGGCTTGCTTCTCTACTTTTTCAAGCAACTTCACCTTGGCCGTGCTGCCCAAGGTGGCGATAGGGTCCAAGCCTTGATACAAAGAGCGGGCTGACGCTATTTTTTTAGTAGCTACCCTAGCACGCCCCTTTTGGGCTACCGACGATATTGACCGCACAGTGCGTGCCGCATCCAGCAGGGAGGCTTCGGAGATGTCGTCGGAATAGGCAAAAGCCGTTTTTTCGCCGCAGACCGCCCGCACGCCCACGCCTTGGTCAATGCTGAAAGAACCGGTTTTGACAATGCCTTCTTCCAGACTCCAGCCTTCAGAGCGGGTGTACTGAAAATACAGATCCGCCTCGTCCACCTGGTGGGCCTTGATCTCAGCCAGCGCTTTGGCCAGATGAGACTCGTCAAGACCAAAGGGGGTGAGCAAAAGGGACTTGGCAACGGCCAGGCGTTCGAGAGTGGGTTCGCGTGAAATCATGGACAGATTTTAGGGTCAGGACTGCACCAAGCGTTTGGACTTCGCAATTGACATCAATATACCCAAGCCCATCCCCAAAGTGACCATCGCGGTACCGCCGTAGCTAATGAAGGGCAGCGGCACGCCCACCACCGGCAAAATACCGCTCACCATGCCCATATTGACGAAGGCATAAGAGAAGAAAATCATGCCCACGGCCCCGGCCAGCAAGCGTGAAAACAAGGTAGGCGCCTCCATCGCAATCGTCAGCGCACGCAGCACCAAAAATACAAAGCTGGCAATCAGAAGCAAGTTACCGAAGAGTCCGAACTCCTCTGAAAACGCGGCAAAAATAAAATCGGTGGTGCGCTCGGGAATAAATTCAAGGTGGGTTTGCGTGCCCTGCATAAAACCCTTGCCCCAAAACCCGCCCGAGCCGATGGCAATCATGCCCTGAATAATGTGAAAACCCTTGCCCAGCGGATCACGCGAAGGGTCAAGTAGCGTGCAAATGCGCTGCTGTTGGTAATCGTGCAACACCGGCCAACGCACGCCCTCAGCACACAGCACCGGCCCAAACACTACCAGTAGCAGCATGCCCAACACGACCAACAAGAGCGGCGGCACAATCCATTTCCAGGGGAGGCCAGCAAAAAAAATCACCGACAGCCCAGCCACCATCACCAAAATAGCCGTGCCTAGATCGGGCTGCCTGACGATCAAACCAATGGGGATGGCCAACAACACCACCGCGACCGTAAAGTCCAACGGACGCAACTGCCCTTCCCGCTTTTGAAACCACCAAGCCAGCATCAAAGGCATGGCGATTTTGAGAATTTCGCTGGGCTGAATGGTCACCCCCAGATTCAGCCAACGTCGGGCACCCTTTTTGGTAAGCCCAAAAATCGCCACGGCAATCAGCAAACTGACGCCCAACACATACAGCGGCACAGCCAGTGCCATCAAGCGCTGCGGCGGAATTTGGGCCACCACAAACATAATGGCGCCCGCAATCAACATATTGCGCCCGTGGTCCGCAAACCGCGTGCCGTGGTCAAAGCCCGACGAATACATAGTCAGCAGGCCGGCACAAGCCAGCAAAAACACGGCAAACGCCAACGGCCCGTCAAAGCCGACAAACCAGGGTGCGATGCGCTGCCCCATCTTAATTTTTCCAAATTTTTGCACCATGAGGTGATTATCCCGCGAGAGGGCTTAACAACTCGATTTCAACTCTGGTTTGACCTGGAGAGCTCGAAATAACCAACTGCGCATGAATGAGATCGGCCCGCTCTCGCAGTGAACCCAAACCCTGACGTTTGACCCTATCGACTTCAAACCCTGAACCATTGTCAATAACCTTCAGCAGCACACTACCATAAGAAGTGACGTGCAACTCAATTTTGAGCTCTGTCGCACCCGCATGTTGCAACACATTGGAGACCGCCTCATACACCATGAACTGCAAGTTGCGCATGACCTTTTCGTCCATCCAAGGCAGTGGAATAATCTGATCAACATCCCACTCCAACACAAGGTCGGACATTCTCAAGCGCGGCTCTAAACGGTAACGAAGATTTGCCAGCATCGCCGTAATATCACCCCGAACAATGCTCATGGCATCAATTGACAACTTCAGATGATCCAGAGAGCTGCGCAAAGTTTTCAGCACCTCTGCATGTACTGCTCGACCAGACTCAAGCTGGCGAATAGCCGTGCTGATCGTTGACCCCACGCCGTCGTGCATGTCCCGCAGGATGCGGGTGCGCACAGCCACGCGCTCATGACTGCGCGCCAACTGTTCCCGTTGCTGGTAGTTTTGCGCCAGTTCACCCTCCTTGATAAGCAATAACTTTCCCATGCTACCGACCAGCTCGCGCAATTCCGCGCTGACATCCCTTAGACGCGTTATCACGATAAATGCCAGACTCACACCAAACAAGATAGAGACATAGCGCAGGTAAGTTTGATCTTCATAAGCGCCACCAATTCGCAACACATAGAGATCAGACACCCCAACCATCACATTGAGCAAAATCGTGAAGGCCACTATTTTATGAATCCTTGGTGCATGACCAGAAGCCTTGAGCAAGTACAGTGCAACAAAGCCCGCCAGGCTGAGCCCAACCACGGCATAGACCCATGTTAAAACCTGGTAAAAACCAAAAGCAAATGCCCCGAAACTCGCCACTGCGCACGCCATAACCAAGCCACAAAGCCAGCGGATAAACCAACGCGCCACCAGCTGACCCCGCCACCCTGCCACCTCGATACAAAACAGCACCATGAAGAAGGCCCAGACGCTGGTACATACAGTGGGCACCAAGCCCCACCAAGGCCAGGGGACTAACGGCACCTCAATCAAAACATCACACAAGCTGATGGCCCAAAAAAGTTCAGCCAAGCCCGCAAAAAGATACACGGGGTCCCGCACACTCCCCTTATAAGTCTGCGTCCACCACAGTGAAAGCGCCATTAAACCAACCAAAAGACTTACAACGACCACGGCAAAAGTAGCCGTACTGCGCAGTCGGTACATTTTTAAATAAATAGGATAAATTTCATCTGCAGGCCCCAGCCACAGTGTAGAAAGCCCCCCTTCACGCCCGAAATCCGTGCGGATAGTGATGAGCAGTTCATTTTGCAAACCCAGCAGGTTCGAATAAATGACGATGTAACGCGGTGAGTTGGCAAAATTGGCGCCGTTGTTGTGCCGCAAGTCACCCTTGTGCTCCAGCAACACCCCGTTTAGCCTGACTTCATAAGTATTGCCGATGCGGGGAATGTACAAGCCAAAGGGCACGCCGGGCACATCTGGCAAGACAAAACTCAACCCAAACGCCGCCTCACCCGCCTGGCCAGGTTGCAGGCGATCCCAGTGGTAAGGCAGGGTGACACTTTGTACCGTCGTTTGCCCCAGCACCGTAACCTGGGCCCGCGCCCCGGCCAACTGCACCAGCCCCGCTTGCGCGCTGACGGCCCATAACAACAATACGCCAAACAACAGGCACAGACGCACACCATAAACCAGCCCCAAGCACAACCGGACCGCCATCGACCCGCAGGACGCCCTGAACCAGCTAGTCATACCCGCTGATCAGCCCCATGCGGGTCGCCTCAAAGACCGCCTCACTCTTGGAATGCACCGCCAACTTGCTGTAAATGCGCTTGATGTGCGACTGCACGGTGTGAACGCTCAAGGTCTTCAGCCTGGCGATCTCCAAATAAGAAAACCCCCTTGCAATCAGCGCCAAAACATCCTGCTCACGCGGCGTTAGCACGCTGCACGAGGCCGCCAAAGGTGGCGTCAATGACACTACATTATCAATAGCTGCTTGCGCAAGGCCCGCTTGATCTTCGGGCATTTTTCCTTGAATACTGTCGCGGTAAAACTTGGACAAAACACGCCGGGCAATCATGGGGGAAATTGGTGAGGTGCCGGCCTGCATTTCCAGAATGGTTTGGGCAATGTCGTCCGGCGACGCGTCTTTGTGGATGTAGCCCAAGGCCCCCGCCTCGATGCTGGCCAGCACATTGACCTCATCGCCAAACATAGAGATAACCAGCGGCTCAATGAACGGATTCAGGTGCAGGGCATGGCGAATCACCGTCAACCCACTGCCATCAGGCAAGCCCAGGTCAACCAGCAAAACCTCAATCTCGCGGGCATGCCCATCCAGCCAAGCCAGCGCCTGCGCCACCGTGCCCACACTCGCCGACAACTGCAATGCCGGGCAACGCAAAACACTGGCGGCAAAAAACGCCCGCATTTGCGGATCGTCTTCGACGACAAGCACACATCCCATATTTTTCACCTATTAATTTTCATTACCAATGTTAGAATTTTTTTATTAAATCAAATTTATAACAACAAATGCCACCCCATAAACAAGGGATGGCAAATAATGACAAATAAATGGACATTTATGTCACTGCAAACCGATGGTGTCTCCATCAACTTCGGAGTCTTCAGACTTCATCACAACTAGAGGAAATAATGGAAATCAACTTAAAACGATTGGCACTGGCAACCGCAAGTGTGGGGATACTGACAATTTACGGATGTGGGGGGGGGGGAGTACACCTCTAGCTGAGGAAAGTACAACCTTAGCTGAGACGACCACAAGCGTCCCCATTACTGTCATCGACGGCGCTATTGAAAACGCCACCGTTTGCTTGGATAAAAACAGCAATGGCGTCTGCGATGTCGGGGAGCCCACAGGTAAAACCAGTAAAACGGGCACAGTAAATCTGACGGTGGACAACGCTGACCTGGGCAAATACCCGGTCCTTGCGGTGGTGGGTACTGATGCGATTGACGTTGACACCGGCACCGTGCTTGTCGCCTTTACCATGTCCACACCAGCTGACAAACCGAGCATCGTCAGTCCATTGACCACGATGGTGCATCAAACCAGCGTCAGCAGCGGCATCACCACAGCGGAGGCCACCAAACTTGTTCAAGAGGCCACAGGCATCAAGGCATCCTTGTTTGAAGACTTTACCAAGCCCAGCGCAGCGCCAACTGACGGAAGTGTCAGCGCCGCCGTTGTGGCCCGCATGGTGGTCGTCACAACTCAAAAACAGTCCGCCATAATCAATGGCACGGTAAATTCAAATGCAGACGATGGCACGGTCATCACCAAAGCCATGCTGGACACCGCCATTCAAAAGAAAATGCTTGAGTTGCTTCCTGATTTGATGATTGCTTTGAAAGATTCGCAAGTCATGGCGGCTACCCAAGATGTCCGAGAGGCCATACTTTCAACCTCTGCAAAAACACTGATAGATAAATCTGGCCTGAAAGAAGCGTCTATGGCTAGCGTGGTGGCAATCAATACACAATCATCAAAACCCTTAACAGTTGCAGCTGACACAAGCGCAGGTTTTAGCTTAAGCGATCTGACATTTACAAACGCAAAAAATTATTTCGCTCGATTGACGGGTGCATCAAAAACACAAAACACGCCTGATAACAACGGCACGAGATTTGTTGAACGTAAACAACGAAGTGATGAGGGTTCAATTGCAAAATGGGGCGGGGGGAATGATCCTGCCCGCAATGCGGACATTCACTGGAACGGAAACGCAT
>CAIMHL010000251.1 GCA_903840825.1 uncultured beta proteobacterium | reverse complement strand
TGGTTCCGCAACCCAATTTACATGTCCGAAATATGGATTTCTATTTTTGTGGGACGAGTTGTGGGACGAATCATAATTAATAACGTAAGCCATTGATTTATATTAAATAATGTCGGAGAGAGTGGGATTGTGCCGGTCTCGCCTTGAGGCGATTCCGCCATCCCTCGGCGTAAGCCGAGGGACCGCGCGCTTAACGTGGCTTGAACTTAAAGACCGTGCGAAAGTATCACAGCGGCGATACTGTCGAGGTGGGGCGCGCGTCCAGGCGAGCATGCTCGCCTAGTCGAACCCAAACGTGGTTTCTCACCCAACCCGTATCCGCCAAACAAAAAGCCCCACGCGGGGCTTTTGTTTCTGTTGCCGCCCTCAGTGGATGACTGGCTGAACGAAGATCATCTGGCACGGTTTGTAGTTGAAGTGGTGGATCAGTTAGACCTATCGAATCTGACGCGGCAGTATGCAGGGCGCGGCTCGAAGGCACATCATCCGGCCACCTTGCTGGCGATACTGGTGTATGGTTACGCCACTGGCGTGTTCTCCAGCCGGCGGCTGGAACGAGCCACCTACGATTCCGTTGCCTTTCGCTATATTGCGGCAGGGACGCATCCCGACCACGACACCCTGGCCACCTTCCGCCGACGCTTTCTGGACGAGCTGGCGGGACTGTTTGTGCAGGTGCTGGAAGTGGCCCTGGAAATGAAGCTGCTCAAGCTGGGCACCGTCTGCCTGGACGGCACCAAGATTCACGCCAACGCCTCGCGCCACAGCGCGCTGTCGCATGGCCACATCGAGAAGCTTGAAGTCCAGCTCAAGGCCGAAGTGCAAGACCTCTTCGCACAGGCAGAGTCAGCCGACCAGGCGAACGTCCCGGACGGCGTCAGTCTGCCCGATGAAATCAAGCGTCGCGAAGACCGGTTGGCGGCGATGGCGGCAGCCAAGGTCAAGATCGCGGCGCGGGCCGAGGAACGGTATCAACGCGAGAAAGCCGAATACGACGAGAAGATGGCGGCACGCACCGCCAAAGAGAAAGACACTGGAAACAAGCCCGGCGGCAAGCCACCGCAGGCGCCAACCCCGGGGCCGAAGGACAGCGACCAGATCAACCTCACCGACGCCGAGTCGCGCATCATGCCGGTGTCCGGCGGCGGGTTTGAGCAGTGCTACAACGCCCAGGCAGCGGTGGATGTTGCCACCATGCTGGTCGTCGCCACCGGCCTCACCCAAGCGCCCAACGACAAGGAGCAGGTCGCGCCGATGCTCGAAACGCTCAAGGCGCAGGCCGCGGTGCTGGGCACCGCGGAGCGCCTGATCGCTGACACGGGTTTCTCCAGCGAGAAGAACATCAAGGCGTGCGAGGCCGCCGGGATAGAGCCGCTGATCGCAGTGGCCAGAGATGAGCATCATCCCGGGTGGCGCGAGCGCCACAGTGAGCCCTTGCCGTTGCCCACCGACGCCACGCCGATGCAGGCCATGGCGCATAAATTAAAAACCAAGGCGGGGCGAGCGGCCTATGCCTTGCGCAAGCAGACCGTCGAACCGGTGTTCGGCATCATCAAGTCGGTGATGGGCTTTCGGCAGTTCCTGTTGCGCGGGTTGGCGGGGGCGCGAGGCGAGTGGTCTTTGGTGTGTCTCGCGTGGAATTTGAAACGCATGGCCGTATTACGTCTACAGTAGAGCAATTCACTGCAAAAACGCCCTCTATCGACCCAACAATGTTTCAACTTCCTGAAAAGCAGCGCGCCGAGCGATTATTTGTTTGTTTGCTGATGCTGTGTCCGACAGGCTGCTAGAGCGAGCCGCAACTCCGATCAATTCAGAACCGGCAGCCAATGAAAATCGCGCAAATTGAACCCTTGGTGGTTAACGTATCCGAAAAAACCAACTGGTTTTTTGTGCGCATCACTGACGATACGGGACGCGCCGGCATCGGCGAAGCTTCGCTCAATGGCTGGGAGCCCGCCCAGCTCGCCTACCTCGAAAGCATCAGCGGCGGTTTTGTCGGCAAAACGGCCGCCGAAGTTGCCCCGCTGCTGCGCGTATACCCGCATTCTCCCGGTGCCCTGGTTGCAGA
>CAIMHL010000250.1 GCA_903840825.1 uncultured beta proteobacterium | reverse complement strand
GCCACGCCTTTGGGCGCGACAAAATCCGCTAAACAGCGGCTGGGGCGCATCACGCCGTCAATCATCTGCTTCTCGGTTTGCTGGCGCAGGCCATACCAAGTCATGGCAACTTCCGTGCGGGTCTCATCGGTGTAAAACTCGATGTCGTCGTCGTTCACCGAATTCGCCGGGTACAAGCCCACCACGCCATTGGCCGTGAGCCAGCGGCCCTCGATGAGTTTTTTGAGCAAGGCCTGGCCGTCGGCAAACACTTTGGTGGCCTCCACGCCCACCACCTCGTCGGTGAGGATCGCGGGGAAAGGGCCGGCCAAGTCCCAGGTCTGAAAGAACGGGCCCCAGTCAATGAAGCGGGCCAGCTCGGCAAGGTCAAAATTCTTGAACACGCGTTTGCCCAAAAACTTGGGCTTTTTAGGATTGAACAGCGTCCAGTCAATCGGCGTTTTGTTGGCGCGGGCGCGGGCCAGCGGCCACATCGGGGTTTGCTTTTTGCTGGCGTGCAGTTGGCGCACGCGCTCGTAGTCGAGGTTCAGTTCGTCAATATAGGCGGTGGCTTGTTCTGACAGCAGGCTTTGCGCCACGTTCACGCTGCGCGAGGCATCCGGCACATAAACCACCGGGCCGTCGTAATGGTGGGCAATTTTTACCGCCGTGTGCACCCGGCTGGTGGTAGCGCCGCCAATCATCAAGGGCAACTTGCGCAAGCGAAAGTAGTCGTCCTTTTGCATCTCGGCGGCCACGTACTGCATCTCTTCCAAGCTAGGCGTGATCAGGCCTGAGAGACCAATGATGTCAGCCCCCTCGGCTTTGGCCCGCGCCAAAATCTCGTGGGCGGGCACCATCACGCCCATATTCACCACATCAAAGTTATTGCATTGCAGCACCACGGTGACGATGTTTTTACCAATGTCGTGCACATCGCCCTTGACCGTGGCAATAATGATCTTGCCCTTGGTTTTGACGTCGCGCCCGGCGGCTTCGTCCAAGCGCTTCTCTTCTTCAATATAGGGAATCAGGTGCGCCACGGCCTGTTTCATGACGCGGGCGCTTTTGACCACTTGGGGCAAAAACATCTTGCCCTGGCCAAACAGATCACCCACGATGTTCATCCCTGCCATCAGTGGGCCTTCAATCACATGCAACGGTCGGCCGCCTTTGGCCAAAATGCCTTGGTAAGCCTCTTCGGTGTCTGCGGTGATGAAATCGGTGACGCCGTGCACCATCGCATGGCTCAGGCGCTGCTCTACCGTGGCTGGATTTTCAGCCGTGCCGCGCCAGGCCAGTTTGGTGGTTTCGTCTTTGGCGGCGCCTTTGGCGCTATCGGCAATCTCCACCAGCCGCTCACCCGCGTCTTCGCGGCGGTTGAGCACCACATCTTCCACGCGCTCGCGCAAGTCAGGCTCCAGATCGTCATAGACGCCGACCATACCGGCGTTGACGATGCCCATGTCCATCCCCGCCTGAATGGCGTGGTACAAAAACACGGTGTGAATCGCCTCGCGCACGGGGTCGTTACCCCGAAAGCTGAACGACACGTTAGACACGCCGCCGGACACCTTGGCACCCGGCAAATTGGCCTTGATCCAGCGCGTGGCGTTGATAAAGTCGACCGCATAGTTGTTGTGCTCTTCAATGCCGGTGGCAATGGCGAAGATGTTGGGGTCAAAAATGATGTCTTCAGGAGGGAAGCCCACCTCATCCACCAAAATCCGGTACGCGCGCTCGCAAATCTCTACTTTGCGCGCGTAGGTGTCGGCTTGGCCCTTTTCGTCAAACGCCATCACCACCGCCGCAGCCCCATAGCGGCGCAGCAACTTGGCCTGGTGCTTGAAGGCGTCCACGCCTTCCTTCATGCTGATGGAGTTGACGACCGCTTTGCCCTGCACGCAGCGCAGCCCGGCTTCAATCACGCTCCATTTGCTGGAGTCAATCATCACCGGCACCCGGGAAATATCAGGCTCCGAGGCCATCAGGTTCAAAAACCGCACCATTGCGGCCTGGCTGTCCAGCATCGCCTCGTCCATGTTGACGTCGATGATTTGTGCCCCGTTTTCCACCTGCGGGCGCGCCACGCTAAGCGCCTGCTCGTACTCGCCATTCAAAATCATGCGGGCAAAAGCCTTGGAGCCGGTCACGTTGGTGCGCTCACCAATGTTGACGAAAAGCGAGGTTTGGCCAATGCTCACTGGCTCCAAGCCGGACAATTTCATGGGGGGGACAACGATTTCAGACATGCAACTCACCTGTGGGGATCAATTTTTCAGGTGAGCGTCGTTGAAAACTCCAAGCCTGACAAGCCGAATGGCCTGATGCAACGCTCCTTGGAAGGGATGTATTTTAAGGGCTTTGCGCCCACACCCTTCGGTTTTGTGAAAAATGACGTGTCTGGGAAAAGGTCTGAGCTCTGTCCATGCACCATCCCCTTAGTCGTCAGGCTTGTCCGGCGGCTCCATTTTCCCCAGGTTGACGCGGTACGCTTCGAGCTTTTTTTCATAGTTCTCGGCATCGCCGTAGCTCAAAAAACGGGCATAACGTGCGTGCGCGCCCAGCAACTTGCGGGCATGTTTGATGGGGCAAAAGTACTCCTCTGTGCGCCCCACAATCTCACTGGCGTAAGCCATCAGCCCATTGCCATAAGCGCAATAAGTGCAATGGAATTTCTCAATAAAGTTGAGGTAGGCCAGTTGCTGCCGGTCATACACCATGTAGTCGCCTCTTCGCACCTTGGTGATGCCGTAGATGGGGAAGCAGGTCCACTGGTAAAAACTCACACACACATCGAGCATAAGCAAGGGGACAATCATGCTGTAAATGATCGGCCCTGTGATGAGATTTTGTGGCCGGTAGGTCACCAACCAACGGAAGAATCCGGTTTTGAGTTGGCGATGTGCGAGCCGCGCTGCGGCCTCAAACTCGACTCGCTTGCCTTTGATCTTGTAAAGAGCGTTGGCCTCTTGGGCTAAAACCTCCTGCCGCAAGTCGTCTTCAAGCGCGCTGATCTGGTCAAGCAAATGACGGATTTTTTCATTCATGGGTTTGAAAATACCCATACCAACCCCGAGGCGCTTGCGAAAAAGCAAGTCACCCGCATCAAACAAGCTGATTTGCTTTTAAGCGATGCCTAGTCGACTTTTCAGCAATGCGTTTTCATGCTGCAGTTGCTTGATCAGCGCCTCAGCCGCTTCCAGGCGCGCTTGCAGCTCCTGGTGGGCCTGGGTTAAGCTCGCCAAGTCAGCACTGAGAGTGTCGGCCACAGCCGTCACCCGTTCCCGCGTATGGGTCCGGGTTTGTGTCAAATCTGTATTCAAGGCGTCCAGCCAAGCCATGATTTCAACGCGGGTCGTGTCCTTGTGCACCGGGTTTTGCAGCGTGGCCTTCTTCACATCGGCCCGACGGCAAAGTTCGGACTGGGTAACGCGGCCAAAATTAAGCGGGTAGATGCCGTGGTGCGCTTGAATGTCGGCCTCAATGGCCCGCATCGCCTGGCGCAAACGCCCCAGCGCCGCCTCGGTTCTGGCGTTGGGTTTTTCAGCGGGTGCACCCGCTGGATTTTCTGGGGTCAAAGTATCCATGGGGAAAGTTTAATCGGGCGCCCCAAACTGCCATCAATAAGTCTCCAAATGCAGGCGTCCTTCTTTCTTCAACGCTGCGCCCAACACTTCCCAGTCAATCCCCGCTTGCTGTGCCACATCTTGCAGCGCCAGCACCACGCCTTCTTCCATGCTTTTCAGACCACACACATAGAAATAGGTGTTGGGATCGCGCATCAGGGCACTCACATCGGCACCGCGGGTACGCAGCAGGTCTTGCACATAGGTCTTGGGCTGACCGGGGGTGCGCGAAAAGGCAAAGTTGCTGTCGATGAAATCTTTGGGCAGGCTTTGCAGCGGGCCAAAGTAGGGGAGTTCTTGTTGCGTGCGGGCACCAAAAAACAGCATGAGTTTCCCACCCTCAAATTTGCCCGAAGCCCTCAGGCGGCGCCGCCACTCGGTCATGGCGCGCATGGGAGCGCTGCCGGTGCCCGTGCAGATCATCACGATGTTTGAGCGCGGGTGGTTGG
>CAIMHL010000249.1 GCA_903840825.1 uncultured beta proteobacterium | reverse complement strand
CGATGAAAGTCTGGAAACGGTTTACTTCATTGTTCGCCCAAGCGTAATCTCTCGAACCGAGGGGTGCTTATGACCAGACAATTCGATGTTGTTGTTGAGCGTGATTCCGAAGGCTATTTCGTAGCTTCGGTTCCGGTTCTGCCCGGACCCCAAGTGCTCGAATAGCTGTATCAAAAGCTATAGTGGACAAGTTGACGATTGGTGACTATCATTGATAGCTATCAATTTAGGAGGACTATCATGGACACCGCACGCCTTTTTCAATCGGGCCGCGGCCAAGCCGTTCGGCTGCCCAAAGAATACCGCTTTGCCGGTACCGAGGTGGTGGTACAGCACTTTGGCAACGGCGTTCTTTTGCTGCCCGCAGACGACCCCTGGCAAACACTGCAAGCCGGGCTGGCTGCGTTTGAGCCTGGCTTTGTATTGACGCGCCAGCAGCCTGACGAGCAAATACGAGCCGATATCAGCCCATGATCCTGCTTGACACAAACATCTGCATCTACATCATCAACGCGAAGCCCCCTGCGGTGCTGGAGCGTTTTCGGCAATACCGCATGGGCGACATTGGATTGTGCAGCGTGGTGGCCGCTGAACTGGCGTTTGGCGTGGCAAAAAGTGACTCGGCACGCAACCGTCAGGCGCTGGAGATGTTTCTGGCCCCGCTGATCATCCTGCCGTTCGATACCGCAGCTGTGTGGGTCTATGGCGACCTGCGTGCAGACCTAGAACGCCGAGGCACACCCATTGGCTCATTGGACACGATGATTGCCGCTCACGCGCTAAGCCAGCAGGCCCTGCTGATTAGCAACAACACCCGCGAATTTTCCAAGGTGCCGGACCTGCAACTCGACAACTGGGTCGCTGCCGCCTGACTATTTATGCGCAATGTGGCGCAAGCATTTGTAGATATTGTCCGCAGCGAATAGCCGCACCGCCAGTTCGAATCCAATCCCGATACCGAAACGCTCAATTCACTGAGAATCTGCAATCCTTAGCCGGTTTGTGATGCGATACGCTCTGCTCCGCCAGTAACTAGGCCTCTACAAGCGCCGGTGATAGGTAGGCCAGCCGCAGGGTGCGGCTCACAAACGACGGACTGATGTTCTCGGACTTGGCCAGATCCTCGATCGACGCGTGGGTGCCATCGAACAGTTTGCGATGCCAGCGGTGGCCGCGCGCGATGAGTTTGACCATGGTGTTGTCAATGAGCGCCTCGCGGCGCTCGATGGCACGCTCGCCGCTGGGCAGCACGATCACGGCCTTGCCGGCACGGCGGCGAAATGTCATGGGGATTTCGGTGGTGAGGCCGGCGCGGCTGTCCTCGCTCATGCGGCCTCCAGTTGGCGCTCTGGCGTTAGTGTGTCGCGCAGCAGTTTGTTCAGGCCCTGTTCGTGCCACTGGATGGTGATGCCGTCGCTGCGCACCGTGATCCGTTCGACCAGGGTGTGTAGGACCTTGGCCTGCTCGGCCGGAAACAACTCGTCCCAGATCGCATCGATCGACTGTAGGGTGCCAACGGCATGG
>CAIMHL010000248.1 GCA_903840825.1 uncultured beta proteobacterium | reverse complement strand
GGATTGGTACGTGGCGCTGGCAACGCAGCGTCAGCAGGCGCACAACCACGTGTAAACCCTGACAAAGCAGGTGGCACGAAACTGGCATGTCTAGCTAGAATAAGTTGACCAATCGGTTAACTTTCAGCGGCATCACCCCATTGTGGTGCCGATTCACTTACTTGCACGCGTGTCAATGAACCCATTTGAATCATCGGTCCCGGCTGAAGTGCCTGCCCAGACGCCCGCCAAGCGCGCAGTTGAGGTGCGCAACGCCAGTGTGGTCTACCAAACGGCAGATGCGCCGGTGCATGCGCTGGCAGATATTGACCTCGATATTGCAGAGGGCGAGTTTGTTGCCCTGATCGGTCCCTCGGGCTGCGGCAAAACCACCTTGATGCGGGTCATTGCCGACCTAGAGAAAATAAGCAGCGGCACTGTGCACGTCAATGGCGTGAGCCCGCACGAGGCCCGTCTGGCCCGCGCCTACGGCTATGTGTTCCAGGCGCCCGCCTTGTTCCCTTGGCGCACCGTGCTGGCCAATGTCACCTTGCCCTTGCAGATTCAGGGGCGCTCCAAAGCCGAGAGCAAAGCCATTGCGCTTGAGCAACTTGCGCGCGTGGGGCTAACGGGGTTTGAGGGCAAGTACCCCTGGCAGTTGTCGGGGGGCATGCAGCAGCGGGTCTCCATTGCCCGCGCCCTGTCATTTGAGCCGCGTATTTTGATGATGGACGAGCCCTTTGGTGCGCTTGACGAAATCACCCGCGACCGGCTCAACGAGCAATTGCAACAACTGTGGGCGCGTGAGCGCCGCACGGTGGTGTTCGTCACGCACTCTATTGCCGAGGCGGTTTACCTGGCCACGCGCATTGTGGTGATGTCGCCGCGCCCGGGGCGCATTGTCAAAGTGATCGAGTCCACCTTGCCCAACGAGCGCCATCTGGGCTTGCGCGACACGCCTGAATTTGTGGCGCTGGCGCACGCCGTGCGCGAGGCTTTGGCCGATGGGCACCATGACTGAGCGTGCCTTCAAGCCTTTGACTGAGCGACTGGCGGCCGGTTTCCCGGTGGCCGTCATGCTGCTGGTGGTTCTAGCAGCTTGGTACGCTGGTGCCTGGGCGCTGAATGCGCCGGGTGCCATAGAGCGCGTGCTGCCGCAAGACGGCGCCTGGACCTGGCAAGATTTGCTGCAAGCCACCATGGCCATGCAGCGCCCGGTGCTGCCCGCGCCGCACCAGGTGGCGCTTGATTTTTGGTCTAGTCTGGTGGACTGGCCCCTGGACTCGCCGCGCAACCTGTTGTTTCATGTGGCGGTTACCGCCGAGTCCACGCTGTGGGGCTTTGTGATGGGTACCTTGCTGGGGCTGGTCTTGTCGGTGTGCATTGTGCATTCGCGCACCCTGAACCGGGCTTTGTTGCCCTGGATCGTGGCCTCGCAAACCGTACCGGTGCTAGCCATTGCCCCCATCGTGTTGGTGATTTTGGGCAGCTTGGGGTTTTCAGGCGTGGCGCCTAAAGCGGTCATTGCCATGTATTTGTGTTTTTTCCCCGTCACCGTGGCGATGGTGCAAGGGCTGCGTTCACCGCAAGTGATTGAGACCGAGATGATGCACACCTACGCCGCCTCCAAATGGCAGGCTTTGTGGCTGCTGCGCTTGCCTGCGGCCCTGCCCTTTTTGTTTCCGGCCCTGCGCGTGGGCATTGCCGCCGGTCTGGTGGGCGCGATGGTGGCTGAGCTGCCCACCGGCGCGGTCGCCGGCTTGGGCGCGCGGTTGTTAACGGGGTCTTACTACGGCAACACGGTTCAAATCTGGTCCGCACTGGTGATGTCGGCACTCTTGGGCCTGACGCTGACCAGCGTGGTCGCGCTCATTGAGCGCGTGGTGCTGCGCCACAGGAGCCAGCCATGAAGCGCACCCCTTTTCAGACATTTCTCTGGGCCTTGGCCGGTCTGGTCGGTGGGCTGCTGTTGATGCTGCACCCCAGCGCCACAGGCGATGTGCCACCAAGCCCCTTGTTTTGGTTGACCACGCTTTTGTTGGCCATCCTTGCCGTGCAGTCGATTCGCCTTGTAGCCGCCCTGGATGGCCCCCGGCTTTATGCCACGCTGACCGCCGCCCTGTTTGGTGTGTGGGTGCTCTACTTCTGGCAGCTCTTGGTGGTGGTGTTTGAGGTGCCCAAGGTCTTGCTGCCCCCACCCGCTTTAATTGCCCAGTCAATTGCCAGTCACTGGCCCACCTTGTGGGGTGACTTTGTGCAAACCGTGCTTAAGGCCGTCCTGATAGGTTGGGCTTTGGGCTCAGGCTTGGGTTTTGCCGTGGCTGTGGCGATTGACAGAATGCCATATCTGCAGCGCGGCCTCTTGCCGCTGGCCAACCTGACCAGCACCATTCCACTGGTGGCGGTGGCCCCCATTGCCGTCATGTGGTTTGGCTTTGAGTGGCCCTCCAAAGCAGCCGTGGTGGTGCTGATGACGTTTTTCCCCATGCTGGTCTCCACCCTGGCCGGGCTCAAAGCCTCGGGCAAATTGGAGCGTGAGTTGATGTTCAGCTACGCTGCCAGTTACAGCCGCACCTTGCTGGCGCTGCGTTTGCCGGCCGCGCTGCCCTTCATGTTTGGCGCGCTCAAGGTCAACGCCACGCTGGCGCTGATCGG
>CAIMHL010000247.1 GCA_903840825.1 uncultured beta proteobacterium | reverse complement strand
TGAGTGCTCTCGGCAACCTGTCCGTTTGCCGCCTATACCAAGCTCAATCAAAACGGTGAAAGCTATGTCTGATTGACTTGAACCGCGCCATTTTTGAATGGCGTCAATTTGCTCTGCCGAGTCCACCAAGAAATAAACCCGAACTTCGGGATAAGTTGCCAGCAAAACACTCAGTGCTTCCAGATCGGCTTGTTGATAAACTTG
The DNA here is from genome assembly GCA_903840825.1 of uncultured beta proteobacterium. Classification (GTDB taxonomy): domain Bacteria; phylum Pseudomonadota; class Gammaproteobacteria; order Burkholderiales; family Burkholderiaceae_C; genus Rhodoferax. Next base: position 1,576 of record CAIMHL010000247.1, on the reverse strand, counting down.
GTTGGCAATGATGATACGTTGAATGCCGTGCCGAATTCCTAAACTTGCTTGGAAGACGTTTGCAAAACTGATACCCCAAGCGCCAGCCTCTAATTGCCGTGCGTACAACTCTGGTGACATGGTTGTTTTGCCGTGGGGCGCGATGTCCAATTGGCGTTTTTCGCAAAAATCTTTCATCCAATGCAAATTATGCTGAAGGGCTTTTTCTTTGATGACGGCCAATGGCAATGGCAAGTCACCCTTCAATACATTCCACTTTTGCAATCCAACTTCTGAAATATCTACGGGCGTGTGATGGCCAGGAAATCCCTTGAAGCTATGGTTAATTTGCATGGATTACTTTCAGTGGGTTGGCTTACAAGCCATTGGCCGCTAAGTAAATCAACTCTTCTTCCTCGAAGCCTGCCCGGCGTCTGGCTTCTAAGTTGTAAGGCGACTTCAGTTTAGGCGCGTCGTACTGTTTGATCAAGTCGCGATAAGTACCAATCGGGTCTAGCCCTCTTTCATGGCATACATGTCGGTACCAGCGATTGCCCGCTGCAACATGACCAATTTCATCTTTCAAAATAATGTCCAAAATGCGAACAGCTGCCAGGTCACCTGCGATGATTAATTTATTCCTCACGCCGGGTGAGGCATCGAGCCCGCGCGCCTCCATGGTGCGTGGCACAAGCCCTATGCGAGCCAAAATATCGGCGCGTGTTCGTTCTGCCATTTCCCAAAGGGAGTGATGAGCCGGAAAGTCGCCATAGTCAAAACCCATGCTCACCAAATGCTTTTGAAGAAGCAAAAAATGCTTGGCTTCTTCTTTGGCAATTTGAACCCAGTCTTTGTAAAAATCAGCGGGCATGCCCTTAAAGCGCCACACCACATCCAAAGCCAAATCGATGGCATTGAGTTCAATGTGGGCAATGGCATGAAGCAAGACAGCCCTGCCTTCGGGGGTGGTCAAAGGTTTTGACTTCAATGCGGTGTGCGACACCAGCTCTGGCTTAGCAGGCCGCCCAGGAATGCCGCCGGGGTCTGGCACCACCACATCGACAAAGATGGGCATGTCTTCTTTGAGAGACAAGGTCAGCTCCGCCTTTTGAACGGCATTTTGCGCCAACAAGGGGGCCAAAACAGCCTGCCTCAAGTGAGCGGGATGTGGGAGGTGAGGGGTTAATTCTGCGGTCGCCATGCGCTATTTTAGGCTTGCCTACAATGTAGGCTTTGCGCCCCAAATTGAGAGGACTCCAATGGCTATTTATTCATTAGACGGCAAACAACCTGAATTGGCTGAGGGGGCATGGGTTGCCGACAGTGCTCAAGTCATGGGGGCTGTGACCTTGGGCGTTAATGCCAGCGTTTGGTTTGGCACCGTCATTCGGGGCGATACAGAAACCATTCACATTGGCGAAGGGTCAAATATCCAAGACTGTAGCGTGCTGCATGCAGACGTTGGCAAGCCTTTGACCGTGGGTAAACATGTCACAGTTGGCCATCAAGTCATGTTGCACGGTTGCACCATTGGCGATGAATCGCTCATTGGCATTGGTGCTGTGGTTTTGAATGGCGCCAAAATAGGCAAAAACTG
>CAIMHL010000246.1 GCA_903840825.1 uncultured beta proteobacterium | reverse complement strand
TCTCGGCTTGGCTGGGTCAGCAGTTGGGCCTCAAGGTCGACGCGCTGGACGCCAAGACACTTTTCCCCGGTTTTGAAGACATCGCCTCAGTACATCAGGTTTTGTGCTTGCCTTTGCTGGGGGCTTTGCTGAGAACTGAGAGCCGCGTCCTTTGAATAAACGCTTAATTTTTAACCAAGGTTTTACCCAAGGCATACGCCAATGACCCAGCAAATTAATTTATTTAACCCTGTTCTTTTGACACAGAAGCGGTATTTTTCTGCACTGGTCATGCTGCGCGTTTATTTGGGATTTATGGTGCTGCTGAGCGCCACTTGCGGCTATTGGGTCTGGCAACTCGACACCGAAAGGGATGCATTCAATGTGGCGGTAAAGACGCAATCGAGTGAGTTGAAAATTCTTCAGGATTCACTGGGGAAAATAAAGTTGGATGCGGGTGCGGCGGTCAAGGGCTTGAGTCAGGACCTGCAAGCCCAGCGGCTCAAGCAGTTGCAGCGTGAGCAGTTGCTCGCCGCTTTGAAGAAGGGGCACTTCCAAGCGGGTGCGGGTCATGCCTCCCGTTTGAAACTGGTGGCGCAAAGTATTCCGGCCAAGGTCTGGCTGACGGAGATCAAAGCAGATGATGGCGTGCTGCAGCTCTCGGGCTTTACGCTTGAGACGGCCTTGTTGAACGAGTGGATGAGGCGCTTGGAGGAGAGTCCGGCGCTCATCGGTCAAAAATTATCCTTTATCAAGGTTGAGCAGTCCGCAGCGCCCTCGGCCAAATCTGTTTGGAACTTCACGATGACTACTGCACTTGCCAAACCTTTGCCCCCGGCAGGAGGCACGCCATGAAGCCGTGGTGGAATTCTCAAGCAGCGCGAATCAATGCGCTGAGTTTGAGGGAGCGCTTGTTTTTATTCCTGTCGCTGCTGGTTATTTGTCTGGCCCTGGCAGACATGGCGCTGGTGTCGCCGGCGCAAGCGCGGCATAAGCAGGCGTATCAGGCACTCGAAAAGCAAAACTCCGATTTAAAAAATTCCCGCGAGGCGATGAAGCTGCTGCCCAACTCGGGTAGCGCTGCCAAGGTCTTGAATGAAGAACTGAGCGCCGTAAGACTGCGCATAGAGGCGCTTGATAAATCCATTGGTTGGTCAATCACCGGGCCCGTTGATGCCCAGCCCCTGGCGCAGGTTCTAGTTCACTTGTTGCGCCGGTATGAGGGGCTGACGCTGGTGGGTACCTCGTCCATGGCGGGGGAGTTGGATGACAAAAAAATGCCGGCTGATGCCGCGACTGCCTTGCCGCCCGGCTTCAGTCGTCAGGGTTTGGCATTGACTGTTTCGGGTCCGTATGCGCAGTTGGTGGCTTACGTCCAGACGCTGGAGGCTGCGATGCCTCATGTTCGCTGGGGCACCATGAGCTTAAAGAGTGAGAAGCAACCTCCGGAGTTGAAATTGCATTTATTTATCGTAGGAGTGTCGCCATGATGGATGTTGCCAAGTCGGTGCTGGCCTTGTCTTTGGTGCTGGCCTGGCCCACTGTGTATGCGCAAGGCGTGCGTGATCCGACATTGCCGCCGCCCGACGCAGGGCTGGGTGCACAAGTTGTTCCTAACAACGTGTCCAGCGGGCCTGAGCCTGGCCTAAGCATGGTGGTGCGTGGCGGCATCTTTTATGTCGTCCAAGGAACCCGTCTTGTCGCCCAAGGGCAAAAGCTGGGAGAGGCCCGCATTGAGCGAATCTCCGAGACCGAAGTCTGGCTGCGTCAAGGCGGCGTCCTGACCAAGCGAGCGCTCTTTGCGGGCATTACCCGACAGCCCATTTCGCAGGCGGGCGTTAGCGCCAGTCTTCAACTTTCGCGTTCAACACCTTGAATCAGGACCTACGTCCCATGATCGTTTTTAATCAAAACAAGCCCCACAATCTGCATTTGGTGCGAGGTCGTGCAGACCAAGCTTGGCGCTTTGGTGTGCTGCTGGGGGCTGCCGTCTTGGCGGGGTGCGCCTCGGACCGGCCGCTACGAACACCCGAAGTGGGGGCGGCTATTCGAGCCGAGGTGCCGGTAGTCGCGGCGCCCAGGCCCTTGGCTGTGCCTGCACGCGT
>CAIMHL010000245.1 GCA_903840825.1 uncultured beta proteobacterium | reverse complement strand
AGAGCGCGCCAGGCGGCGTGGGGCTGGTCGGCGCCACAAATGATCACTGCCACCAATTTACAAAACCTCTACAAAATATCCCTTGACAACTATATCGATAAAGTAAAAAATCATGTGAACTGACTTCAACCTGCCTGTTTTCATGCACATCGGCGCTCTCCAAACGATCCGGTCCAGCGACAACGACAACTTGTTGTGGTTGGTCTTAGAGACGGACACGGGAATCACTGGCCTGGGAGAGGCGTTTTTTGCTCCTGGCGCTGTTGAGAATTTCGTCCATGAAGTGATTGCGCCCCTGGTACTGGGTCGCGACGCTACCCAAATAGGCGCTATCAACCGCGAGCTGACACGTTACCCAGTCGGTTACGCCTCCTCGGGGGTTGAAATGCGCGCGGCGGCCGCACTCGACATGGCGCTTTGGGATTGTCTAGGCCAGCGCAGTGGGCTGCCGCTGCACACGCTGCTCGGCGGGCGAGCCCGCGACACGATCCGCATTTACAACACCTGTGCAGGCCCGCACTACGTCACCAAGGCGCGCTCTGCAGATGTGGATTCCTGGTTCGGACGCGACCGCGAACTGCAAGCGCTGGATGACCTCTATGCCTTCGAGCACGAACCAGAGCGTCTTGCCCGCGATCTGCTGGCCGAGGGGATCACCGGCATGAAAATCTGGCCCTTTGACCGTGCTGCTTTTGCAAATGGCGGGGTGGGCATCACAACGGCTCAAGTACAGGATGGCTTGCGCGTGTTTCAGCGTATCCGCGCCGCTGTAGGCTTTGAAATGGACCTCATGGTTGAGTTGCACGCTATGTGGGACTTAACCAGCGCAAAGCAGATCATTCGCGCCGTTGAGACCATTGAGCCGCTTTGGATAGAAGACCCGGTACGCATGGACGACCACCGCGCACTGCGCGAACTCGCCAACTTCACCCGCATACCGCTGCTTGCGTCAGAGACGATCGCTCCTGCTGCTTCCTTCGCCCCATTGATCTCCTCTGGCGCACCGGGCATCGTATGCTTTGATCCGGGCTGGTGTGGCGGGATCACTCAGGCGCGAGCCATATGCGACATGGCTGCGGCGGCACAGTTGCCGGTGGCCGCCCACGATTGCACAGGCCCGATCGGTTACGTGGCGGGCACCCATTTGTCATTCTGGGCGCCTACGGCCATGATCCAGGAAACAGTACGCGCCTACGTCCGTGGATGGTACGCAGATGTGGTTACCGACTTGCCTGTGATCCACCAAGGACGCATGAAGCCATTGACCGGTCCTGGCCTGGGGACCCGACTCAAGCCCTCATTTCTATCGTCTGCCGGCGTGACTCGCAGGCTGAGCAGTGTCCAAGTTGCGCCTGTTGGAGCCACAGCATGAACCAAGCCCACCTCAGCAAAGACCGGCTCGATGCGGCCGCAGCACAGTTCAACAAAGACGGATTTGTCGTCATTCCAAACGCACTGTCTTCCTCACAGCTGAAGCATCTGAATGCTGCGTTCGATCGGTACTACCAGGACTTCCCTCAGGAGTGGGCTCATTTCAGTGAATCTTTCATCAACACGGCGGACGTGTTGCCCCGCACCTCTGATTTCGACGAAGTGATCGAAAACCCTGTGGTTCTGCCCCTGATGCAAAAGCTTCTTGGCGACAAAGTTGCTTTTGAAGAACTAGGCCTGATGATCCGAAACCCAACTGACAACACTGGCGAACTCAAGGGTTGGCACAGGGACATCATCCGTGACTATGACCGCAGGCACGAAATCAACGCGATATCGGTGGTTTATTACCTGACTGACGTGACCGAAAGCGACCATTGCTTCAGCATCATCCCTGGCACCCATGACCGCCTGATCGATGTGCGACCCTCCGATGTGACATCCGATATGGCGGTTGACGCACATGGGCCGGCTGGCTCGGCCTATGTATTTCATGCGCGCTGTATCCATGCTGGCAAGCTCCGCACGGGTTCTGCACAGCGGCGGACGATGCACCTCTACTTTGAGCGGTACGGCGAACCACGCACCAACCAATGGACACAGATTCCCCCGCGTCTCTACCTCAAGGATGACCCCCAACTGCCACCTTATCTGTATGCCAAGGCGGCGGTTCGGGCGACGCTGGATGGCGTAGGCCGAAAGCCTCGAGATGTGCCGCCTGACATGACAACTGCCCAAATGCTGCTCCATGTCCAGCGCAGGGCCAACCAAAAAGCGACCCCAACATGAACTCATCCAACTCAAACCCCAACTCCGCGCCGGCTTACAGCCTAGACGACATCCGCGCGGTGCTTTTTTCATCTGTACTGTCAGATTGTCTGGACCAATGTGGCGTGACCAAGCAGGCGATGCCATCGCGAATACGGCCGCTTGATCTGGCTGCCGTGATGGTCGGGCGTGCGCGCACGGCGGCCTTTATGGAGGTCTACCATGTGGCTGAGGGTGTCAATCCCTACGAGCTGGAAATCGCACTCATCGACAGCTTGCAACCCGGCGAGATCCCGGTGTTTGCCTGCTCGAACCCAGGGCGCGTGGCGCCATGGGGAGAACTGCTGTCAACTGCTTCTCAAGTGCGCGGTTCGGCGGGTGCGTTGATGGACGGGTGTGTTCGCGACATCAAGCCAATTCTTGCCATGGGCTTCCCAGTGTTCCACGGCGGCGTTGCGCCACTCGACTCTAAGGGGCGCGGCAAGATCATGGCGATTGATGTTCCGATTGAATGTGCCGGCGTTGCAGTGGCACCAGGCGACCTGATTTTTGGCGATGCCGATGGCGTGGTGGTGTTGCCGCAGGCGATCGAGAAACAAGTCCTCGACTTGGCCTTTGAAAAAATCAAGGGTGAGCGCAGCACCCTGCAAGATCTGAGGCGTGGCGACAAGCTAGCCGATGTTTTCGCCCGTTACGGTATTTTGTAAAAAGGAGTACGAGCCATGATCATTGATTGTCATGTGAATGTGTATGAAGATTCACACATTCTCCCCCTCCACTTGGAGGTGACACGCTTTGCACGTGCTGATGCCGTCGAGCTGCCCTGCAACCCGGATATCGTCGAAAACGCCATGCGCGATGTCGACCGTGCCATAGTGTTTTCCTTGCGCTACGCCGACTCGATCGGCATCAATGGT
>CAIMHL010000244.1 GCA_903840825.1 uncultured beta proteobacterium | reverse complement strand
TTCATCCCGATAATCAACAAGGGCGGTTTTATCGAGACTTGCTAGAAAAAGCAAGCTTGGCGGGAGAAGCCCTTGTATGCCAATATATGTTGGGCCCTGCCGTGGTCGCCATGAACCTGTGTTTACTTCGGCAGGGAAACTTGGTGGTTTTAAAAACCTGCTACGACGAATCCATCAAGTCTTATTCACCGGCCTCTTTATTGCGTGAGGCGGAATTACAGCTCTTTTTTAAAGAGGGGCTCATCAAACGTATCGAATACTTTGGCCGCATGATGGACTGGCACAGTAAGTTGACAGATCAAAAGAGGACGCTGCACCACTTAACTGTTTACCGCTGGCCAATGCTCAAACAAATCTCAGCGTACAGGCAAAAAAAGGCAATGGCTCTGGGTGAGTGCGCATGATTAGCGTCATCATTCCTTACTTTCAAAAAACACCGGGGATACTGGCCCAATCTCTCGCCAGCATTGCAGCCCAAAAGTCCTGCCCCTATGACTTGAGTGTGATTGTGGTTGACGATGAATCACCAGCGCCCGTTGGCCCTGAGCTCGCACAAGTAGGCGCTTTGGCATTTGATGTTCGGACGATTCACCACGCCAACAGCGGACCCGCTGGAGCCCGCAACACAGGTTTGAACCATGTCCCGCCTGGCACACGCTACATTGCGTTTCTAGACTCAGATGATGTCTGGCTACCCGAACACTTGGCACGTGCTGTGGCAGCACTAGAGGCCGGTCATGATTTTTATTTCTCAAACTTTTATCAATTGCATCAAACAGAGGGTGCATTTGAGCGCGCAGGGCGGCTCAACAAATCACAGCACCCACTGCTGCCGCAATTGGCTCCAGGTTTGCATACATACCAAGGCGATATGCTGGATCAAATCATCACCGGGAACGTCATCGGTACCCCCACGGTTGTTTATGCTTATGAACGGTTTAATCATGTGCGCTTCAACACTAAATTTACCGCAGCAGGGGAAGACTATTTATTTTGGATGGCTATTACCAAGCAAGGGGCTAGGATTGCGTTTTCCAGCTTGGCGGAGGTCAGGTGTGGTCAGGGGGTCAATATATATTCGGGTTCAAACTGGGGAAGCCCTGGGTTTTTATCACGTACCCACCATGAGCTCAACTACAGAAAAGAAACACGCAGGCTCTACGACTTGACCCCCCTTCAGCACCGCTACATCGAGACTTGTTTGCAGGAATTGCGACGCTCCTTTGTCAGTGACCTTGCCCACCGTATCAAGCATCTGAAAACCATTCCATTTGGGCTACTGCTCCGCCACCTTAAAAGTGATCCGCTCACCTTTCTGTTGATACCTTCAATCTTTTCAAGCTTGGTGTATAAAAAAATTAGCGCGTTGAGAGGTGCCTAAAGATGACCAAGACACCTGCAGCTTCTAATAATTCAATGGTGAAAATTCGGCCGCACTACCATTTGCGAGGCCATGATCTTTTCTTTCTAGCCTCCCAGCGGCCCTTGAAACGCTTCTCCGCGCATGAGAAGCTATTCCTTGAACAACTGAAGAACACGCCGACAGGCATACCATATAGCGATATCGCTGCAGAAAACCATTCAACACTTGCCGCCATGGTGGATGTAGGGTGGGCTGATATTCTCGCGCCATTGCCGCCAAGGCCACAGCACCACCTCGTCGTGATCGAGCCTCATATGGATGATGCCGCGCTGAGCGTAGGAGGGCAACTACTGCGACGCCAAGGCAGCTGCCACATCACTATTCTTTGTGTGTTTGGGGTTTCCAACTACACCTCGTACATGGAAAGTAAACGTGCTTTTTTGGATGCCGATGCCATCACCCAATTGAGGTTTGAAGAATCTACGCTTGCCGCAGCCAAACTGGGCGCCCAGTTTGTGAGCCTTGGGTTGACCGATGCGCCGCTGCGCATGCAAGCAGCCCCTGAATGGTCGCAAACTTTCCTAGCAGACGATATTCGTGCAAGCCATGGTTTTATCAGCACCCACCCTGTACCCCATGTTGTCAAGCACATCGCCCATGTATTGGCCCAATCACTTCAGCGCCTCAACCCCGATGAAGTTTGGATTCCCATGGGACTTGGCAACCACGTTGACCACCGAACAACCCGTGCCGCTTGTCTGCACATGCTGTCAGAAACGCAAGGCTTAAAAAGCTCGCTCAAGTGCCGACTTTATGAAGACCTGCCCTACAGCCGACCCGCACATGCCTTGCAAGTGGTCAAAGCATTTGAGGCGGTAGGCAGCCCGCTGCAGGTCATATCTGAAGATATTTCAGACCTCATGGCCCTCAAAATTCAAGCGGTTGGCGTATTTGCCTCGCAATTCAAATTGCCAATGATGGCGCCACGGCTGCAACAAGCAGCCTTTGAGGTGGCGCAGCATGCAGGCTTTGCCAGTGCGGGCGAGCGAAGCTACGGACTGCCAAGAGATTTTTATATTCCAGATGAACTCGCGCTGTCAGTTAATCGGGATGACGCTCTGCACTTTAAAGCCGTTGCACACACATTTTTTAGGGCACTGCCCCCTCAACAATCCCTCACGGTTATGGTACTACCCTCAGGCATTGTGGGCGCCGTGCCAGAATTTACGCAGGCCCTCGGCACACTATTTCCTTTCAAAAAAATACGCGTCCATTTAATTTCTGAAAACCCACAAGTGAAAAAAAAATTAAAGAGCCAACTTGTGGTGGTTGAGTACTTTTTTAAACGCTCAGTCGGGACACTTCTGCTGTTGGCTAAAGTCTTGACTCGGCTAGGGCAGCCACTCGTTATGGTGCGTAGCGAGGCCTATCCAAGCTCGCGCATGATGCAGCTTGCTTTTAAATGCCTAAGCGCCACTAGACCCCTCCTCATCACCCCTTCGCTCTCAGACCTTGCAGCGTACTTGACACCCGCAGACGAACCGAAAGGAGCATTACCGAAGCATTTCATTAAGCACTAACACCATCGCAGCTGAGCGCTCATGACGCGAGGCTTGGTGCACTGCGTGAGCGTGTGGAAGCTCGGAGTACCCCCTGCGATATTGCTCTAACAGCAATGACAACTGATTGACAATTTCCGCCCTTGAATCCAGTCTGGCTTGGGTGTTGATGCCAGCATTTTTAAGCACCCAGGCCGTATCGCCATTCGGGTCGGTGAGCCCTAAAATTGGCTTTCTTGCTCTGAGGTACTCATAGATTTTTGCAGGTATTTGAGCATTGCAATTGCTGGCCTGCATAACGAGCAAAGCATTCACCGCCATCATTTCTTCAAGGGCGGCTCGGTAAGCGATTGGGGGCATGAGTTCAAACAATTCAGAGACACCATACTGCACCCCCAGGCTGCGCAACATAGCCTCATGTCCTGAAGCTCTGAACCGCAGCCTGAACGACGAAGGGTTCAACTCACCTGAACGCTGGAGTTGACTGAGCGCCTCGAACAATTGGGTTGGATCGCGTTCTGAAGGATAAACCAAGCCACTGTGCAGCAAGATGAATGGGTTTGGGGACAGCACTGGCTTTGGCGCAGGCCTGAGGGCAAAACTCTCTTCGTCATAGCCGTTTTCAACCACCCGCATCCGACTCGCCGCCAATGGGTAACGTGCTTGGTACATGCGCGTTGCACCTGGCGTGGTGAACACACAAGCCTTGGCCCGCGAGGCGGCATCGGCCTCAATCGCTTGATAGCACTGCCATGTTTTAGGATCGCTTGGATAGCCGTCTTGCGCCATGGGGTCACGAAAATCGGCCACCCAAGGGAGCTTGGTTTTTTGCTGCAAAACGGATGCAATCGCGTGCGCACTGGCGATAGGGTAAGTTGACCAAATGACGTCCGGCTGGTGCACCTTGATTAATTGAAGTCCCCGCCTGACCGCGTCGAACTGCCAACTGACCCAGCGATCCGGTCGGGCCATCCAACCCAGGTAGCGGCCCTTGAGCTGAAGGTGACGTGCCGTATCGAGGGCAAAGGCACGCTCCACAAGCACACTCTCGGGCACCTCGCTCAGAAGATCAGGGGATATTTTCTCAAAAGCCAGCGCCTGGGCACTGAGCACTAGCGGCTGCCAGCCCAAAGCAGGAAAGTGCTGCACAAAGCGCAGGGTGCGCTGCACGCCACTGCTGCCGGAAAAGGGGGGGAAGTGAAAGGCAACCATCAGAATTTTTTTCATCATGCCGCCCTTGCTTTGCGAAAGTAGCTCAACGGTGGCCATTGACGCCATGTTGAAGGCGTGACCCAACATGAAAAAACTTCAGAACGGCTAAGCAAAAAAGACAAGCCATAGGCCGAAGCCACAGCCAGAGCGGTGGTGGCACAAGCATGAAAAAAAAGCATGATGCTGCTGGACGCAGCTTGCCCAGGGGACACCCATAGCTTGGTCAAGACCAAGTAGCTTAAGGGGTGGATCAAGTAAACCAACATCGATTTTTCACCGATACGCTCAAGCCAGCCCCGTGGCTTGAAGCCGTCTGCTAACCACACCAGAGCCAGCAGGGCGCTGAAAACGCTTAAAAAATGGAGCATCCAAGTACTGGGGTTCTGCAAGGCACTGAGCTCTAACGTGCCCAGCTCAATATGCACCTTATTCACCACCAAATATCCATAACAAACAGCGAAACAAGCAAGCGCTAATGGACCCCAAATAGGCGCCCAGCGAAAACTCAAGCACTGGCGCCAAACCAGACCCAAAAAAAACACATAAGCTGCGACAAGCAACCCAAACGGAACCCATGCCACCCACACACCTTTTATAAAAGGTATGGCGAGGTGACCCGCAAGCGCTAAGCTGTACAACGCTGTTGGAACATACTTGCGAGTCCATGAATCGGCCCCTGCCAACAAACAGATCAGCCCAAAAAGACAAGGTAAAAACCAGAGCATGTACAAACCAGCCGATGTTTTAGTCAAGCTTGCGCTCCCCACTACGGCTGCAACCAAGAAGTTTTCAATTGCTAAAAGTAGGCTCATATCAGATTTCAGTATCAGGCTGGTAGCCATTGAGCTCAGTGCCAAAGCCCACCAAAATGGCACCAGATAGCGCGCCATTCGAGAAGCGATAAAGTCTAGCGTTAGCGATTTTTCAGAAAAAGAAAACGCCAACAGAAAGAAACCGAGCACATGAAATGTCAAGGGTCCGAATACGTGCGGGGCCAACTGCCTGAACCAATCGTTGTGGTCAAGTACAACCACCAGGATGAGCAGCCCCTTCACCCGATTGGCGACGCGGCTGAGTGTTTCGGCCAGAAGTTCTTGGTCTAACCTACTCATCGGGCAAGGTTTTTATCTGCCCAAGACACTGTCTTTACGGGTTTCACCACCAGATGACGCAACACCACCAACATCGCGAAAAGCATGTACATAAAATCAAAATAGGCCATGCTGAGTGCAGCCCCCGACACCACATAAGCGACCAAACTGTATTTAAGGCTGCTGGCCAAGTCACCCGCCCATCGCCACTGCGGACTGTCTCGGGCGGCTTTCACCACAGCACTTGCGCTACGCCAGCTGCTGACCAAAATAGCGATGTAGAGCAACAGGCCTAAAAATCCCAAATCACCCAAGACTTGAAAATAGATGCTGTGCGCCGCATGGGGCGCCAAAGGATTGGGCATTGAGGTGGGAATGAATGAGAGCCTGTCAAACCAGCGTGCGTAATAGGTCCAGACCTCAAAATTTTGAACTGCATGAAACCCACCGCCAAAAAATGGATGGTCCAGCGCAATCAAAGTGCTTTGCTTCCAGGCAATGATGCGGCCCATGAACGAGTCGAGTTGATTGGCGCTGGCGATGGTGTCCATCCGGTCTGACCACCTATCGGGGGCAAAGTAGGATGCGCCCAGCACCAAGGGCGCGGCAAGTCCGACATAAACAAACTTACTTCGGATGCTGAACATGGCATACAGACCCACCGCGGCAATACCAATCAAGCCGCCGCGTGAGTACGTCCCCATGATCGCTGCCAAGACCAGCAGGCTTGAGCCGATGTACACCAACTTGACCCACTTGCTTTGGCTCTGCTTGTAGAGGTACAAAACGATGGGGAGAAAGGCCACCATGCCGAGCGCAAAGTGGTTGTTGTCGCCCAAAATGGACCCAGCAGGGCCCCAAATGTGGTAGCCCCCGGCTGTGGCGACAAATTTGGCGCCTTCCCACACACCGTGAAACCCCAGTGATAGAAAGATAGCGACCAGCAAAGCGTTGATGCGCTCTTTGCTGTTGATTAGACCGGCAATGACAAAAGTGAACACGAGAATCTTTGCAAACTTCTCCCACTCGTTTTGACTCACGTCAGAATTTGCAATACCGGTAAAAGAGGACACCGTGCCCAGCAACCCAAACAAGCCCAAGAGCAGCAGCGTGCTTGACCTCGGGAGACTTCTTGACTGCCTTGACATTGCCCAAGCGAACAAGGTGAGCAAGGCGGTGATTTTATTGAGCGGTACATCACTCATGAAGCCATATACAAAGTTATTCGGTACGATCAATGCCGTCCAACACCACACCAAAGCACCGACATGTGGATATCTGAATACTGGCAGAAGCAGGGCGATAAAACCTAACAAAAGTGCGAAATCACGCATTTTTTTCTAATGCCTTTTCTTTGCGTAGACTGCCCCACACCAAGACCACCATGGCGGCCAAGTCCGCCAAGAACAGTAGTATTTCCATGCGCTAAATCCCCATCACAAAAAAGTAACAATTTTTTGCATCACAGTTGCTTAGTGACGTTGACGGCCATCATGGGCGTGGAAGTTAGGAAAAAAAACATACGACCTTTAGGTTTTAACAAAGTCAGTTGATATTTAGCGAGATCATTTCGCCCGCCCTGCGTCAAACTGGCCATCTCTACTTTTTGAGCACTACCTTGACCCCCATGCGCCAAGCATCCCCGTTGCCCAAGTCGGTTTCACGCCGCCCCTTCCTACTGGCACTTCTCTTACATATGAGCCTGCAAGGGGGCGTGGGCTTTGCCCAGTCTGTCCAGCGCGTAGGGCCCAGCCACGCGCTTAAGACTTTGTCAGCCGCTGCTGCACTCGCCGTGGATGGCGACACCTTTGAGGTAGAGGCGGGTGACTACCCCGGCGATGTGGCCGTTTGGGAGCGCCACAACATCACCGTGCGCGCCCTCAATGGCCGGGTGCGGCTCATGGCCCGTGGCATGGCCGCTGAAGGCAAGGGCATTTGGGTGCTGCGCGGTGGGGCGATGACGGTGCAAGGCCTGGATTTTTCGGGGGCCCGAGTGCCCGACCTGAATGGCGCGGCCATCCGGCTGGAAAAAGGCAAGTTAACCGTGCGCGACTGCAGCTTCACCGACAACCAAAATGGCATTTTGACCAACAACCACGCTCAGGCAGAGCTCGACATTGCCCACAGCGAGTTTGGCCACAACGGTCACGGGGATGGCCAAAGCCACAACCTGTATGTCGGAGCAATTGCCCGGCTCACGGTCACAGGCAGTTACTTTCACCACGCCCGTGTGGGGCATTTGCTCAAAAGCCGAGCTGCTGTCAACCATATTCTTTACAACCGCTTGACGGATGAGGTGGGCGGCAGCGCCAGCTACGAGCTGGAGTTTGCCAGTGGGGGCCTAGCCTATGTCATTGGCAACGTCATTGGACAAGGCTCACAAACCGAAAATCCGCACCTCATCTCCTTTGGGGCCGAGGGCTACCGGGGCACGCCCAACGAGCTTTACCTCATCAACAACACGCTGGTGGATGACCGCACGGGCGGCGGTATTTTTTTGCGGGTCAAGCCGGGCCAGGTGCTTATCAAGGCGTTCAACAACTTGCTGGTCGGGCGCGGCAAACTTGAAACTGCAGGGCCGGGGGAATACAGAAACAACCCGAACGTGGGCTGGGATGTTTTTGAGCTGGCCATCCGCCAAGACTACCGACTCAAACCCAAAGTCACCACCTTAGGCC
>CAIMHL010000243.1 GCA_903840825.1 uncultured beta proteobacterium | reverse complement strand
TGGCAGACCAGGCCGCCTTGCTCAAGCGTTTTGGGCATGAGTTTGCCACCGCCTTTGAAAGCATGGAACTGGCAACTGGTGCTTCGCCCGCCTACGACCACGAGGCATTTTTGGCTGGCAAGCAAACCCCGGTGTTCTTCGGCTCGGGCGTCAACAACTTTGGCGTGATGGAAGTGCTGGACGCCTTGGTGGACCTGGCGCCCCAGCCCCAGTCGCGCACCAGTTCGTTTGTGGTCAACAAGCAGCCTGTGATTCGGGAAGTCAAACCCGAAGACGAATTTTTCTCGGGCGTGGTGTTCAAGGTGCAGGCCAATATGGACGCCAATCACCGCGACCGCATCGCCTTTGTGCGCATGGCCTCGGGCAAGTACACGCCGGGCTTGCGCTTCAAAGTGATGCGTACCGCCAAAGAACTGCGTCCCACCAGCGTGGTCACATTCATGAGCCAGCGTCGCGAGGCGGTAGAAGAAGCGTTTGCCGGAGACATTGTGGGCTTTACCACCCACGGCGGCGTGCAGCTGGGCGACACCATCACCGATGGTTCGGTCAATTTGCAGTTCACCGGCCTGCCCTTCTTTGCGCCTGAACTGTTCATGACCGTGGTGCTGCGCAACCCGCTGCGCACCAAGCAGTTGCAGCAAGGGCTGGCGCAGTTGGGCGAAGAAGGCGCCATTCAGGTGTTTCGCCCTGAAGTGGGCGGCAACATGCTGCTCGGCGCGGTCGGCCAGTTGCAGTTTGAGGTGGTGCAGCACCGCCTGAAAGGCGAGTACGACGCCGACATCAAACTCGAAGGTTGCCAGTACACCGGGGCCCGCTGGATCACCGCTGATACCCCTGCCGAGCTGAAAACCTTTTGCGACGCTTACCCCATGCGCATGGCGCGTGACGCCGCCAACACCTTGGCTTATCTGACCACCTCGCAGTACGACGTGCGCCTGGCGCAGGAGCGCTTCCCGAAAATCCACTTTCACCCGCTTCGCGAGCACGCGGGCCTGGCGCTGCAGTCAGCGGGATAAAACAACTCGCCATGCGCCCGCTTGCTGAATGGTCCCGGGAAGACCGGCGCCAGTTGATCGGCGTCTTCACCGACATCGACGACACGCTGACCACTGAGGGCGCCATCACCCCCGATGCTTTGGCTGCGCTGGGCGACTTGAAAGCCAAAGGCCTGCACGTCATTGCCATCACCGGACGCCCCATCGGCTGGTGCGCGCCCTTTGCCCAAGGTGATGCTGCGCAAGGGCTACAGCCCTGGCCGGTAGACGCCCTGGTGGCAGAAAACGGTGCTGTGGCTTTTTGCCTGCCGAATTTACAGATAAATGAGCTGCAAGCCAATAATGACGTGCTTGAGCAGCTATCGAAAATATATCAACAAAACCCCCAAACCCGGGCTGAAAATTTGGCAAAAATGCACACCGTTGTGGCGCAAGTGCTACTTGACGTGCCCGGTGCCCAGTGCGCCCAGGACAGCGCGGGGCGCGAAACCGACATCGCCATTGACCACAGCGAGTTCTCGCATTTAAACCCTGGGGAAATAGCCCAAGTGGTGGCCATTCTGCAAAACGCCGGCATGAATGCCACGGTGAGCAGCATCCACATCAACGGCTGGTTTGGCGCACACAACAAACTCGAAGGCGCCCGCTGGATCGTGCAAACCCTGTTTGGCCGTGATTTGGACGCCGAGCGCCAGCGCTGGGCCTTTGTGGGCGACTCCACCAACGACCAGTTGATGTTTGAGCACTTTGAACACAGCGTTGGCGTGGCCAACGTGCGCCGCTTTGAAGCGACCTTGGCCCACACGCCGCGCTTTATCACGCCCAGCGAACGTGGTGCTGGCTTTGCCGAGGCAGCCGCTGCAATTTTGCAGGCGCACGCCCCTTGAACAAAGCACGACACCCCAAGGCATCGCCCCATCCGGGCGCTCGACTGGGCTTGGTCAGCATTTTTGGCTCTACGTTTTTCGAACTGGTGGGCTACTTTATGCTGCTGCCCTTGCTGCTGCTCAAGCTGAAAGGGGCGGATGTGTCGACCTTTGTGGCCGGCTTGTTTGCCGCGACGGGTTGGCTGGGGGTGTTTTTGATGACCCCGTTTGCCTCGGCCATTACGCAAAAACTGGGCCGCCGCCCGACCTTGTGGCTGGCCGCCGCCCTGCCAGTAGGCGCCGCCGTGGGCTTTGCGCTCACTGACGATTTGAGGGTCTGGTTTGTGCTCAAACTGCTCTCGGGCATGGCCTCAGGCCTACGCTGGGTGCTGGCTGAGGCCATCATTGCCGAGTTTTCACCCCCCGGCCAACGCGGCCGCTATGTCGGTATTTTTGAAACTCTGGTGGGTTGCACCTTTGTGATTGGCCCAGCCACCCTGGTGTGGATAGGTGCGGACAACCCGCACGCCTTGTGGGCGGTCATGGCGTTTTTTGTGATCGGTCTGTGCTGGAGCGCGCTCATTCCGCCGCTGCCCCCGGCGCGGGATGCGCACACGGCACGGGTCGGCGTGCATGGCGTCTGGCATGCGCTGCTGGCGCACCCCATCATCATGCTGGCGGGTTTTGTGGGTGGGTTTTTTGAGAGTGGCATCACGTCCATCCTGCCGCTTTATGGACTGGCCCTGGGCTTGAGCGCGGCCACAGCGGCGTTGCTGGTCTCGGCCAGTGGCTTGGGCAGCGCACTCACCATGCTGCCTGCAGGCATGCTGGCTGACCGATTCATAGACCCCAGCCGGGGGCGGCGCACCTTGATGGTCGGTTTTGCGGCCCTGACCTTGATTGCTACAGCCGTCATCCCTTGGGTGGCCCACCTGCCCTGGCTGGCTTGGCCCATCGTGTTCTTGTGGGGCGGCGCAGGCGGCAGCCTCTACACCTTGGCCATGATCGATATCGGTTCGCGTGAGCAAGGCATCACGCTGGTCAACAGCACCGCCGTGCTGGTGCTGACCTACACCGGCGGCGGCATGGCCGCCTCGGCTGCGAGTGGCGCGCTCATTCAGTGGTCACCCACGCTGGGGTTTCCGGCCCTGCTGATGACGGTGGCCAGCATTGGCCTTGTCGCACTGGTCAAAACCCGGCATGCCCGCCAGATTTAGACTACGTTTATCAAATAAGCCCCTGAGAACTTTTTATGTTTTTTGCGACTCAACTCGACACCGTCACCCACGCCATACAACTTGCCGTCGCGCCGGTTTTTTTACTTACGGCCGTCGCCGCCATGATTGGCACGATTGCCGGACGGCTGGCGCGCATCATCGACCGCGCCCGCCTGCTGTAAGACCGGATTGAGGCAGCAGCACCGGGCAAGTCAATGACCGCTGCTTTTGAGGAGCTCAAGAAGCTGCGCGCACGCGGCAGACTGGTCAACGTTTGCATTGCCCTGCTCACGTTTTGCGCTATTTTGATAGGCCTGACCATCATGACGCTGTTCATTGGCGAGACCACCGAGGCGCCCATTCTGCGCTTTGCCACCGTATTTTTCCTGAGCAGCGTGACCTGTTTCTTGCTGGCGCTGGTCTGTTTCTTGAGCGAGACGCTGCTGGCTACGCGGATGCTCAAGTTTGGGAAAGGCAAAGCCGTTTGATGCGCAAAGTTAGCGGCCAAGCTCGTTCGACTGAGCGAGGCCGTCGATCATGTCGCAGGCCATGGCGTGTCCGTTAATTTATAGGCTTGGGCCAGGTATTTTTCCAGAATGCCCACCAAGGCTTGCGCCTCGGCCATTGAAACCGGTGGAAAGGGGGAGTGGTAGGAGGTCTCGTTTCGGCGTGTGTGCGCCTTAATGATGAGCGCCATCTCAGTGGGTGACATTTTTAAATCGCTGCTCACACGCTGGATGACGAGATTTCGCCCTGCACTTTTGGCCCGCACACCGTAGTACTCCTGCACGGCTTGCACCAATTGGAAGTAGCCCTCATAGGCTGCGGTAAAGCGCTGCATTGACAATTTTTCTTCAATTTGCCGCGCACTGGACAAATAGTTTTGCGCATTGAGCAGGTACATGGCGATGGCGCCAGGCGTCTGTGCGACTTCTTCAAGGGCATGGGTCTTGAGGAGATTTTGATATTCAATGGGCCGTTGCATGGGGAAGAATCCTTATTTTTGAGGCCTGTGAAATCTGAGCCAATACCGGGTCATTTTTTTGCAGCTGTGCCCACTCCGGTGAACTGTAGAGATTTAAATGCACCGGGCGCCCAAGCACCGCCTCCACATTCAACATGGCGTCGCTCAGCGCCATCAGCGGGGCACTTCCCACCACGATCAAATCGATGTCGCTGTGGTGGGTATCCGTGCCTTTGGCTACTGAGCCAAGCACAAAGGCTTCTTCAATCTGGGCGTCAAAGGGCATCAGTGCCTGACGCAAAGGCTCAACCAGGCCAAACGACTTCAGCACAATGCCACGCAACTCAGGGTAAAGAAAAAAACTTGTGTTTACTTTGATGCTGCGCTGGCGCGCACGTCTGGGGCCTTCTTCCAAGACACCGGCGGCCAATAAGTTTTCTATCTGTCGCTGACCACCACCGCGCCCGCCACCGGCCTTGACCAACAGCTCGTTGAGTGCAAAGCTTTGCTGAGGATCAACAAATACCAAACCCAGGACTTTTTGCATGCTGGGTGTAAATAAGAAATCTGCTGCGCCCATGAATTCTCCCCGTCAGGCCCTATGCCTCACTTAGAAATCAGTATCGCATAAATCCCCAAAATAGGGATGATAATCCCCTTTATAGGGATTAAATAATCAATGCCGGTGTGCAGATGAACTCGGGGTCAAGGGCACCAACACACCGACTGTTCAGCGAACCCGGCTGTCAAGGCGCCTTGGCCAAGCCCAGCTTTTCAACCAAGGCTTTTTCACGGACGAAGGTTTCCTGCGCAAACTTGCCATAGCCCTCACTGCTCATATAAATGGGCACCATATCGTAGCGAGCCAAGGCGGCTTTGTAGCTGTCTTGGTCCATCACGGTTTTGAAGGCATCGTGCAACTTTTTGACCACATCGGCTGGCGTGCCGCGTGGGGCGCCAATGCCAAACGGTGAGTTTTGCACCATGTCCAGCCCCAGTTCCTTGAGCGTAGGCGCATCAGGAAACTTAGCCAAGCGCTGGTCGCCCCAGGTGTTGAGCACACGCAACTTGCCGGACTCCACCAGCGGCGCAAAACCCGTTGAATCTGCCGCCGCCATGATTTGCCCACCCATGATGGCTTGCATCAAATCAGCGCTGCCCTTGTAGGGCACATGCAGCAGCTCAATACCCAGCTTTTGCGCAATCAACTCCATCGTCAGGTGCGGGCTGGTGAGTGTGCCGGTCGAGCCAAAGCTGAGTTTGCCAGGGTTGGCCTTGGCCCAAGCCACAAACTGCGCCCAGTTTTTAATCGGTGACTCAGCCGGCACCACCAGACCAAACGCATACCCCGTCACGTTCAGCACGTAGCTGATGTCTTTGATGGGGTCCCAATTGATTTTGGTGGTGTAGGGCAGGCGAAACACACCCAGCGGAATTTGTGCCAGCGTGTAGCCGTCGGGGGCTGAGATTTGCAAAGTCTGCGCGGGCAAGGTGCCGCCAGCGCCGGGCTTGTTCTCGATGATGACGGTTTGCCCCAAAATTTTGGAGGCCCCATCGGCCAGCGAGCGCATGGTGATATCGGTCGGGCCGCCCGCTGGAAAGGCGATGATGAGCTTGATCGGCTTGACCGGAAAGCTTTGAGCCTGCGCCGTGAACACCGGGGCGGCAAGGGCCGCTCCGGCGAGCTGGACAAGGTGACGACGTTTCATAAATAGTGCTCCTGAATAAATAGCTGGTTAAGCACATTAAATAAGGGCTAGGAGCCTATATCAATAGTAAATACCCTCAAAATGTCACGCAGGGCTCAGCGCGCCAGCACCCCCGCCAGCGCCACACCGGTGTGCGTGACCAACGCCACCACCCCCTCTGGCGTCGTAGCCGCGACCACGCGCCCCCCGGCATTGCCGCCATCGGGGCCCAAGTCAATCACCCAATCGGCCTCGGCAATCACATCCAGATCGTGCTCAATCACCACCACACTGTGCCCGCCGTCCACCAAACGGTGCAGCACCTTGATGAGCTTTTCCACATCCGCCATGTGCAGGCCCACCGTAGGCTCATCCAGCACATACAGCGTGTGTGGCGCTTTTTGGCCGCGCCGGGTAATGTCGTCACGCACCTTGCTTAGCTCAGTGACTAGCTTGATCCGCTGCGCCTCGCCGCCGCTCAAGGTAGGGGACGGCTGGCCCAGCGTTAAATAACCCAGCCCCACGTCTTTGAGCAACTGCACTGGGTGGCCGATATTGGGCATGGCCGCAAAGAACGCCACCGCCTCATCCACCTCCATTTGCAACACATCGCCAATGTTTTTCCCGCGCCACGTTACCGCCAGCGTCTCGGGGTTGAAACGCGCACCTTTGCAGGTTTCGCACAACACTTTCACATCCGGCAAAAAGCTCATGGCAATGGTGCGAATACCCTGCCCCTCACACCCCGCACAACGGCCTTCGCCGGTGTTAAAGCTGAAACGATTAGCCGCATAACCCCGGGCTTTGGCCTCCAGCGTGTCGGCAAACAGCTTGCGGATGATGTCCCAAAAGCCAATGTAGGTGGCGGGGCAAGAACGCGGCGTTTTGCCAATCGGGGTTTGATCCACCTCCAGCACACGGTCCACCGTCTCATAGCCCGTGACGGATTCGCACCCGGTCCACCTGATTTTCTCACCCGCCGCCAGCGCGTCGCGCCCGGCTTTGGTGCTGCGCTTTTGCACGGCGGTTTGCACGTTGGCCAGCAAAACGTCACGGGCCAGGGTGGATTTACCCGAGCCGCTGACC
>CAIMHL010000242.1 GCA_903840825.1 uncultured beta proteobacterium | reverse complement strand
GGGGACGCCAATGCAACAGGGGTTGGTGCCATAGCGTCCGTCGGCACCGCCAAAGGGTGCTACCAGCGGGCGCGACAAGACATTGACGAAATGGAGTGAGACCAGATTTTGCGCCACAGCCATTTCGGCAAAGTGCCCGATATGTCCCAAATGGTGTGCATTCCCAAGACTCATGATGCAACTGCCGTGTGCTTGTGCCCGAGCGATGCCCAGACTGGCGCTGGAAACACTTTTTGCATAAAAATAGTTATTTAAGGGGAGGTCGGCTTTACATCACGGCGCCCACTTGCCAGGGTACAAACTCGCTTTGTCCGTAGCCATGGCTCTCACTCTTGCTTTTGGTGCCAGAAGCGGTTGCAAGGACCAACTCAAAAATACGTTGACCCATTTCAGCTACCGTACAGAGGCCATCGACAATCTCACCACAGTTAATGTCTATATCGTCTTCCTGCTTTCGCCAGAGGGCAGAGTTGGTCGATAGCTTGAGCGAAGGCGAAGGCGCACAGCCGTAAGCCGAACCTCGGCCCGTAGTGAAACAAATAAGGTTGGCGCCGCCGGCGACCTGCCCTGTGGCACTGACCGGGTCGTAGCCTGGTGTGTCCATATACACAAACCCTTTGGCCGTGACAGGTTCGGCGTATTCATAGACCGCCTGCAAGTTGCTGGTGCCACCTTTGGCGACCGCGCCCAGCGACTTTTCTAAAATCGTCGTCAATCCCCCCGCCTTGTTGCCTGGCGAGGGGTTGTTGTTCATTTCACCTGAATTGATTTCGGTGTAATGCTCCCACCACTTAATTCGTTCAATCAACTTTTCGCCTACTTCACGTGTGACCGCGCGCCGGGTAAGTAGGTGCTCGGCGCCATAAATTTCGGGTGTTTCGCTCAAAATGGCAGAGCCCCCGTGAGCTACCAACAAGTCAACGGCTACTCCCAGTGCTGGGTTGGCGCTGATGCCTGAGTAGCCATCAGAGCCCCCACATTGCAATCCAATGGTGAGGTGCGCAGCAGAACAAGGCTCACGTTGAACCGCATTGGCCTGAGGCAGCATTTCGTTCACCAAAGCGATGCCTTTGGCCACCGTTTTAGCGGTCCCCCCCGAGTCCTGAATACTGAAGGTGCGTAGCGTGTCACCTTCACGCAGTCGGCCTGTGGCTAACCACGCATTGATCTGGTTGGACTCGCAGCCCAAACCGACCACCAATACAGCAGCAAAGTTGGCGTGCGTGGCGTAACCGGTCAGGGTGCGGTGCAATAGTTGCATTCCTAAACCCTCGGTGTCCATACCACAGCCGGTACCATGCGTGAGGGCGACGACCCCGTCTAATTGAGGAAAGTCAGCCAACGCCTGCGGGTTGTTGGTTTTTGAGAAATGGTCGGCAATGGCCCGAGCGGCTGTAGCGGAACAATTAACACTGGACAAAATGCCGATGTAGTTGCGGGTGGCGACACGACCGTCACTGCGTTTGATGCCCATGAATGTAGCTTGACGGTGCGCCGGTTCGGGTTTGACCTCGACCCCAAAAGCGTAGTCGCGCTCAAAATCACCTTTGTTGGACCCCATGTCAAGATTGTGCGTGTGAATGTGCTCACCCGCTGCAATGGCCTGGCTGGCAAACCCGATGATCTGGTTGTAGCGGCGCACCGGTGTGCCTTTTTCCATCGCGTGAGTGGCGATTTTGTGGCCCGCCGGAATCAGGCCTTTGACAGCCATGCCGTCAACGATTGACCCGCCTACCAATTGCTGGCGGGCGATCAGGACGTCATCCGAGGGGTGGAGGCGAATAAACGGTGTCATGCGTGCATTTCTTTAGTAAATAATTTTAGGCAACCAAAGCACCGGCCTCGGAACATAGGTGATGATGGGTAAAACCGGCAGGCAAACGCTGTACACCGGGTTCATCGGTAAATCAATAATAGTCATTTTGTAATCGCCGTTTGGTTTGCGCATTTGCACGGCTAATGATGCCGCTAGAGCACGCCAGAATAGCGCAGCAAGCTATTAATTTTTCAGTGAATCTTTTTGTCATGGTAGCTCCTATATTTTAAAAGTTGAAATGCTGGACGAATGAATCAGAGAGATGTCGCGCGTCGCCAGCTCGCGCTATACCGGGTATGGGATTTGTCCATGTGGGCGTGCATGGCGGCTCGGGCGGCTGGCCCGTCATGCGCTGCAATAGCCGTCAAGATAAGTTCGTGTTCGTCAATCGCTGATTGCCAGGACTTTGCGGTTTCAAAGTAGCCGACCAGTCGTGTAAAGACAGGACCACGTCGTGAATCCCAAAAGCTTTGTACCGTTTCCAACAGCACTGCGTTGGCGCAGCACTGAACAATGGCGGTATGAAAAGCGCGATCGCCATCAATTGGTAATATGCCTTGTTGAGCCTCTTTTTTCATAGAGTCCAGGGCTACGCGTATGGCATTCACATCACGTTTTTTTGCCTGTAAAGCGGCTAAGGCGGCAATTTCACCTTCTACGACGCGGCGTGCGCGGATGAGTTCGAGAGGGCCCCATTCTGTGAAGTCAATTTGGGGTTCTTTTGATGAAATGCTCCGGTCCAGAACATAGATGCCAGAGCCAGTGCGCACTTCTACCCAGCCTTCAACCTCTAGTGCAATCAGGGCTTCTCGTACCGAGGGTCGACTCACGCCGAGCTGCTTAGCCAGGTCGCGTTCTGCGGGAAGACGCGCACCCACCACAAACTCACCCGACAAGATGGCCGCTCGCAGTTGTTCGGCAATCTGTCGGTATAGACGCTGCGGTTCTACAGTTTGCAATGGCATGACAGTTGATGGACTGGAATAAGGGTTAATCTCAATTGGCCAAATGGTAAGGCCAATTAATATTCACATAGATTTTTGATTTCACTATACGGACAAACCCTGTCAAAGTGCCTTCACCTGAATACTTCAACTTTACAATGAATGGACAAAACATGAGACTCGATGGAAAACTAGCCTTGGTGACCGCAGCCGGTCAAGGCATTGGACGCGCCAGTGTTTTGGCTCTTGCGGCTGAGGGGGCTCGGGTACTGGCCACTGATGTGAATGAAAAACTTTTGGAAAGTTATGCGGGAGTCGCCAACGTGACGACAGCGGTGCTTGATGTGTTGAGCAAGTCCGCCATTCAAGACTTGCTGTCTCAACTTGAACCGCTTGATGTACTCTTCAATTGTGCGGGCTATGTTCATAATGGCAGCATTTTGCAAGCGACCGATGAGGAGTGGGATTTCGCCTTTAACCTCAATGTGCGTGCCCAGTACTGGATGATTCAGGCTGCCCTGCCCAAGATGCTGGCGGCTGGTGGGGGCACCATTATTAATATGGCGAGTGTGGCGAGCAGCATCAAGGGCTTGCCCAACCGATTTGTTTACGGTTGCAGCAAAGCGGCTGTGGTAGGTTTAACCAAAGCGGTCGCTGCTGATTTTGTGGCTCAGGGTATTCGCTGCAATGCGATAGCGCCCGGTACGGTTGATACGCCCTCGCTCGGTGATCGAATCAACAGCTACGCTGACCCGGTGGAGGCCCGTAAGAACTTCGTCGCACGACAACCGATGGGGCGCTTGGCGCAAGCCCATGAAATTGCGCCCATTGTTGTTTATCTAGCCAGTGATGAGTCTCTATTTGCCACGGGACAGGTCTTCCTTATTGATGGCGGCATGACGATATGAACCAACTTGACCTCTCGGGTCAACATGTCATCATTACGGGCGGCGCTGTGGGCCTGGGCTATGCGATTGCGCAGCGTTACTTGGCTTCAGGCGGCTCGGTCACCTTGTGGGACCGGGACGAGCAGGCGCTTGATGCGGCGCGAAACAGCTTGGGACCATCCGCACATACCGTGTTTGTGAATGTGGCTGACCACACCAGTGTGAAGGAAGCCATGGCCCTTACCGTCCAACAAACCCCCGTCATTCATACGCTGGTAAACAGTGCAGGCGTCACCGGTCCAAACGTCAAGTTATGGGAGTATCCTACCGAGGATTGGTTGCAGGTCATGCAGGTTAACCTGAATGGATTGTTTTATTGTTGCCGCGAAGTGGTGCCGCTGATGCGTCAGCACAACTATGGTCGCATCGTCAATATGGCTTCGGTTGCCGGTAAAGACGGCAATCCTAATGCCAGTGCCTATAGCGCCAGTAAGGCGGCGGTGATTGCACTGACCAAATCGCTGGGCAAGGAGTTGGCTGATACAGGTATTCGCGTAAATTGTGTGACGCCAGCCGCACTCAAAACGCCTATTTTTGAGCAAATGTCACCCGAACACATTGCGTTTATGCTTACAAAGATTCCAATTGGGCGTTTCGGAACCCCTGAAGAGGTGGCTGCGATGGGGGCTTGGCTTTGTACGGCAGAATGCTCCTTCTCCACTGGTGCTGTGTTTGACTTGTCTGGTGGACGTTCTAGCTATTGATTTTTCTTCTCACTTAATTCAAAGGTAAACCATGAAACTTGTTCGTTACGGAAACCCTGGCAAAGAGAAACCAGGCTTGATTGATGCAGACGGTAAATTGCGAGACTTAAGCGCGGTAATTAAAGATATCGGCCCTGATCAACTCAGTGATGTTGCTATTGCCAAATTGCAAAAAGTTAAAGTTGAAAAACTACCACTCGTCAAAGAAAAGACTCGTTTGGGCTCCCCAGTTTGTGGTGTGGGAAAGTTCATCGCCATTGGATTGAATTACGCTGACCACGCCGCTGAATCGGGTTTAGCCATCCCACAAGAGCCCATTGTTTTCATGAAAGCCACCACCTGCATTCAGGGACCCAATGACTCAGTGATGTTACCTAAGGGTTCTGTGAAGTCTGATTGGGAAGTGGAGTTGGGCGTCGTTATTGGTACCAAAGCGCGCTATGTTTCACAAAAAGAGGCCTTGAATTTTGTTGCGGGCTACTGCACTGTCAATGACCTCAGCGAGCGGGAGTACCAAATTGAGCGTGGTGGCACTTGGGACAAGGGCAAGGGTTGCGACACTTTTGGCCCCCTTGGCCCTTGGCTGGTGACACGCGATGAAGTTCCTAATCCTCAGAAACTCAGTATGTGGCTGGATCTGAATGGACAACGTGTGCAAACGGGCAGTACCAAAACAATGATTTTCAGCGTAGCCAAAATAGTGAGTTATGTCAGTCAATTCATGACCCTGATGCCCGGTGACGTTATCACCACTGGTACACCACCCGGTGTGGGAATGGGCATGAAACCTCAGCGCTATCTGAAAAAGGGCGATGTGATGACACTTGGAATTGAAGGCTTGGGCGAGCAGCGCCAAGAAGTTGTGTCTTTTAAGCTCTGATATATTTACTGAGACCCTAAGATGACTTTTTTTACAAAAGTAGTACTTGCAACCGAGGCCGATGGCCGCGCAAGGTTTCATGAGGAAACGCTAAGCCTTCCCGAAGGCTCACCCCAATCGATGTTGACGCAGGTCTACGCCTCAGGGGGCTATCAATTGCGGCACAGTCCGGTTGGGTTTCGCAGCCAGTTCCACTGCACAGGGAAACCACAATGGGTTTTTATTCTGGGTGGGCAGATGCAAATTGGTTTGCAAGACGGTAGTTCTAGAGTATTCAACCCGGGTGACCACTTCTTTTCGGCTGACATACTGCCCTCAGGCGTTGTGTTTGATGCAGCCGTTCATGGACATTGGAGCTGTCAAGTGGGTGGCGATCCACTCATCACTCTCTTTGTTCAGAGCTAGGTATTTAAGACTAACGTAGCTCTCGTTGGTCTTAAACGGTGTATTTTTTGCTTTTCTACAAATTTTGGCGTGATCTCAGAATGGCTTCCTTCAACAAAGGTAGTCGATCATTGCCGAAATACATATCCTCATCCAAAAACAGGGTGGGGGATCCAAATGCCCCTCTTTTAATGGCTTCTTCGGTGTTTGATTTAAGCTTTTCTTTGATGTCAGGTCGGGAAATTCCGGCCAACAAATCTTTGCTGTCAATGCCTAATTGTTCGCAGATATTGATAAGAACATCATCCTTAGAAATGTCTTCTTCCCTAGACCAATAGGCTTCAAATACAGCTGTCGCAAATGGAACTAACTTTGCCTGAGGAGCTAGCCACAAGCACGCCCGCATGGCCTTGACACTGTT
>CAIMHL010000241.1 GCA_903840825.1 uncultured beta proteobacterium | reverse complement strand
GATGCGCTCGGTTTGCAAAGTGACGTGACCTTTGTGGGCCACTCGGTGAGCTGCAGCATTGGCTTGCTGGCCTGCATCAAGCGCCCGGCACTTTTCAAGCAACTGGTCCTCCTCGGCCCGTCCCCGTGTTTTCTGAATCACCCTCCGCACTATCTGGGGGGCTTCGAGCGGGAAGACCTGGAAGGCTTGCTGGCCTTGATGGACCAAAACTACATGGGTTGGGCCAGCTACCTGGCCCCCGTGATTGCCGGGGAACCGCAGGGTGGTGTGTTTGCCAATGAGCTGGAAAGCAGCTTTTGCAGCACCGACCCCGTCGCCGCGCGCTTGTTTGCGCAAGCCACGTTTTTCTCGGACAACCGCAGCGATCTCCCCCAAGTCAAAAGCCCCTGCCTGGTGCTTCAACACGGCCAGGATTCACTGGCGCCTCTGAGTGTGGGCGCCTACGTGCACCAACACCTGGCGGGCAGCACGCTCAAGGTGCTGGACGTGGCGGGACACTGTGCGCACATGAGCCACCCTTGGCTGGTGATTGAGGCCATGCGCGAATACTTCTTGACGGCACTGCCCGCCTGATTCCCTGAACAGAAGACATGGACCGCTTCGAACAACTCCCCTGCGCGCTGCTGATTACCGACAGCACAGGCCAAATACTCGAGGTCAATAAGGAGTTATTAGCCTTGGTGGGCCAGCCTCAGGCGCTGTGCCAGGCGCAACCCATGGCGGCTTTGCTAAGCCCGGCGAGCCGCATTTTTTTACAAACCCATGTCTGGCCCTCCTTGCTGCACTCAGGGCGAATCAATGAAATTTATCTGCACTTGTTAGATGCCAACCAGCAGCAAGTCCCGGTGATGGTGAACTGCCAAAAGCAAAACTGGGCGCAGGCTGAGTGCTACTTCTGGGTCATCTTTGTAGCCAAAGAACGCAGTCGCTATGAAGCCGAGTTGCTGCTGGCGCGAACCCAGGCACAAAGGATCAGCACTCATCTGGAGCAAGCCCACGCTGAACTCAAAGTTTTGCACCAGCAACTCGAACAACACAGCGCGGTGATCCAATCTGAAAACCGCGAACTCGCTGACCTGAGTCGCACCGACGCCTTAACCGGCCTGTCCAACCGCCGGGCTCTGGACATCGTGGTGAGCCGTTGGCGAGGGCAAGCCCCCGCAGGGTCACACGCAGCCCTGTTGATGGTGGATGTGGACCATTTCAAGGCTGTGAACGATCTTCATGGCCATGTTGAGGGCGACAAGGTGCTGTGTGCTTTGGCTGAACAACTGCAACACAGTATGCGCAGCAGCGACCTGGCTGTGCGGTACGGGGGTGAAGAGTTTGTGATGTGGCTGCCTTTGGCAGACCGCACAGGCGCAGGCCAAGCGGCCCAACGGGTCCATGACAATGTCAGAAAAGTTCAGGTGGCGGGCAAGTCCGTCACCGTCAGCATCGGGGTGGCAACCGCCCACAACACCCCCGACCTAGACCTTTTGCAGTTGCTGACCCTTGGGGCCGACAAG
>CAIMHL010000240.1 GCA_903840825.1 uncultured beta proteobacterium | reverse complement strand
TGGGTTTACTCGCGCCGTGGCTATGGTCAGTCTGACGCGGTCAGTGATGTGCGCCACACCGGGCGCTTGCAGCCAGACTACCTGCACCACGAAGCCTGGCAAGTCCTGCCTGCCCTGCTACAAACGCTTGGCGTGGTGCAACCGGTGCTAATCGGGCATTCGGACGGCGCCAGCATTGCTTTGCTCCATGCCAGCCGTTACCCGGTGGCTGCTTGCGTGGTGTTGGCACCGCACGTCATGGTTGAAGCCATGTCAATCCAGGCGATTGAGCAAGCAAAAATTCAATTTGAAAGTGGGGAATTGCGCCGGCGACTAGCCCGTTTTCACGCGGACGTCGACGGTGCGTTTTGGCAGTGGAATGACGTCTGGCTGAGCCCTGGCTTCGCCAGTTTTGACATTCGCCAAGACTGCACCCACATCAAAGCGCCCGTTTTGGCCTTGCAGGGAGCGGATGATCCTTATGGCAGCTTGGCGCAAATTGACCAAATCGCCCTGCCCCATGCGCAGATCACGCGCCAGGTATTGAGCCCCTGCGGCCACTCGCCACACCAAGAGCAGACCGCCGTGACGACCCAAGCCATCACGGATTTTTTGGCAACGCTTAATTAACCTGCAATCAGGGCCAGGTCTGCCGCGCTTAACCAGCGCCATTGGCCGGGGGCCAAGTCCTCGGGCAGACGCAAGCCGCCGATTTGCGAGCGACCCAGGGCTTCCACCCGGTTACTGACCGCAGCCACCATGCGCTTGACCTGGTGGTATTTGCCTTCGGTCAAAGTCAGGCGCAAGTGGTGACTAGACACCGCCTCACACGCGGCAGCGCGCACCGGCTTGGGGTCGTCGTCCAGCACCACGCCCGAGAGCAGCTTACTCACCTGAGTTTCATCCAGCGGGTGTTTGACCGTCACTTCGTACACCTTGGGCACATGGTGCTTGGGCGAACTCATGCGGTGGATGAACTTGCCGTCGTCTGTGAGCAAAAGCAGCCCGGTGGTGTCTTGGTCTAGCCGGCCCACGGCTTGCACGCCTTGCACTGCGCCCTTTTGGGGCCGCAGGCGCAGCGGCGAAGGCAGCAAGGTGTAGATGCTGGGGTGGGTAGACGGCTTTTGCGAACACTCCGTGTTCATGGGCTTATTGAGCATGATGTAGGCTTTGTCATGGTACGGCCAGTCCACACCTTGCACCCGAAAACGCAAGCCCGTCGCTTCAAATTCAGTCGCTGACTGAGCAACGCTGACGGGCATTACCGCCTCATTGGATTCATAAACCTGAACCAAACCCTGTTGAACCAAACCCGCACACACACGGCGGGTACCAAAGCCCTGGGAATAAAGAATATCTTGTAATTGCATGCACCGAGTATCGCAAACTACAGGTCAGGCGAACCACGGTCCCTATTAAGTTGGCTACTTTCAGGCCAAGCCTGAGATGACTTTAATTAAGCCATTTTTCAGCTGAATCTTTCGCCACATCCGACTTAGGCAAACTAATCCACTGACTCACGACCCAGTGAAATGGCTTTTCCGTCCAGCCCATGACGCCGGCGAAAGCATATATCTGGTCGTAAGTTTCTGGCTTGGCAACGAATCCTTTGTCAGCGGCGGCAACAAGGGCACGAGCAATGGAAACAATTGAAACATTAGGCATACAAGTCTCCTGGAAAGATCATTTTTTAGCCCTGACCACTCAATTCAAATGAGTTTTGGCTTACTTAGCGATTAACGACATACAAACAAAGAAACTTGACTAATTTATAAAATATTTAACCTTTTAAACGTTGGAAAAGTAGTGGTTTTTTGACGTTTTAACCTTTTTAAATGGGCGAAAGCACTGACTTTCCGCCTGCCTTCAGCAGCGTCGCTGGTCACGTCATGCATGGGCGACACGCCCTCTCGCATTCATGACGCAGAATCAACGCTCTGTGAAAACCAAATACTTCGCGCAACTTGTTGCCCTCTCCGCCCTTTGGGGCGCCTCCTTTCTGCTCATCCGCATTGCCAGCCCGCTTTTGGGCCCCAATGTGCTGGCTGCTCTGCGCATCGCCATGGCGACGCTGACGCTGGCGGTGCTGATCCGCGCCATGCGCCACCAGTGGCCGCTCAAACACTGGCGTGAACTGGCGGTGCTGGGCGCTTTGTCGGTGGCGCTGCCATTTTTGTTGTTTGCCTGGGCTGCGCTCAAGTTACCTGCAGGCTACAGCGCCCTGCTCAACTCCACGGCGGTTGTGTTTGGCATCTTCTCAGCCGCGTGGTTCAAGGAAGACACCCTGACACTGCGCAAATTACTGGGCTGCATGTCTGGGTTTGCAGGTGTGGCACTGATCGTCGGCTTGGGGCCGGTCAAGCTGACGCCTGAAGTGCTGTTGGCTGCCTTGGCCTGCATTGGGGCCTCAGCCTGCTACGGCATTTCAACCCCGCTCATGAAGCGCGCCATCACCCGCATGCAACCGCTAGAAATAGCGGCGGGCATTCATGGCATCTCCTTGTTTTTTTTGTTACCCGGTGCCGTCTGGAGTTGGCCACAGGCCCAATTCACGGTTGGCGCGCTAGCCGCTGTGACCCTCATGGGCGTGGTGACCTCGGGCTTGGCGTACTGGATGCATATTCGGATTCTGGCCCACGTCTCGCCGGTAGCCGCCATGAGCCCAACCTTCATGATTCCCGTGTTCGGCGTGACCTGGGGCCATATTTTTCTGGGTGAACAACTCAGCAGCGGCATCTACGCTGGAGGCGCTTTGGTGCTGTTGGCCACCGCATTGATCACAGGTTTTAACCCGCTGCAAAAATGGCTGAGTGCCCCCAGCGTCAAACCTTGAATCGATCGCTACTATTTATATAGCTGGTTAAGAACGCACTTAAAGGTCTTGAGGCTCATTCTTCATAAAAGTCACCACATGGTCGACCTGCGCCCGAATACCAATCCATTCGCCCAAGTGGTGGTCGTGGTGGCTGGGCACCAGCGCCATCACCGTCTCGCCGCTGGACAAGCGCAGGGTGTACAAAAACTCTGAGCCCCGGAAAGCTTTACGGGTGATTTCAGCCTTCACGGGCGCGTGGTCATCATGAACTATGTCGTCAGCGCGCAACAAAACATCGCATTCACCGCCGGGGTAGGCGCTGGGTAGCGGGCACTCATCCACATCAATCAAGTTGCCCACTGGGGTTTGCACCACCACTTGGCCGTCAACCGCCAAGATGACCGCCGGGGCGAACACCCCGTGTCCAATGAACTCCGCCACAAAACGGGTGGCCGGACGGTGGTAGAGCGAATAGGCATCATCCCACTGGTGCAACTGCCCCTCGTGCATCACGCCAATGACATCGCCAATGGCAAACGCCTCCATCTGGTCATGCGTCACAAAGAGGGCGGTGGTTTGGGCGGCTTTCAAAATGCTGCGCACCTCATGGGCCAAGCGCTCACGCAGGTCGATATCGAGGTTGGAAAAAGGCTCGTCGAGTAAGAGCAGGCGCGGCTTGGGGGCCAGTGCGCGGGCCAAAGACACCCGTTGCTGCTGGCCGCCTGAGAGCTCGTGCGGATAACGCGCCTCAAGACCTGCCAGCCCCACCAACTCAAGCATCTCGGCCACGCGGGCGGCGCGCGCTTCTCTGGGCAGGTGCTTGATTCCAAAGCCCACGTTAAGCCCCACCGTCAAATGAGGAAACAGGGCGTAGTCCTGAAACACCATGCCAATCTGGCGCGACTC
>CAIMHL010000239.1 GCA_903840825.1 uncultured beta proteobacterium | reverse complement strand
GCCCGACTGGCCGGCGCCTGGCGTGCAGTTTCGCGACATCACCCCACTGCTGCAAGATGCCAAGGTATTTCGGGTGCTGATTGACGCCTTTGTGCAACGCTACATGGGCGCGCCCATGCGCCCCGACGTGGTGGCGGGGCTGGATGCACGCGGATTTATTTTGGGTGCGGTGATTGCTTATGAACTGAATGTGGGTTTTGTGCCCATCCGCAAAAAGGGCAAGTTGCCCTTCACCACTGTGGAAGAAACGTACGAGCTGGAATACGGCAGCGCCACGGTCGAGTTGCACACCGATGCTGTCAAACCCGGCGACCGGGTGCTGCTCATTGACGACCTCATTGCCACCGGCGGCACCATGATGGCGGGCATGAAATTGCTTGAAAAATTAGGTGCTCAAGTGATTGAAGGCGCTGCCATTGTGGACCTGCCCGAGCTGGGCGGCTCCGACAAACTGCGTGCTGCAGGCCTGCCCTTGTTCACCTTGCTGGACTTCGCCGGGCACTGAAACTATCAGTAGGGCGACGCCTATTTGCCGATACAAAAGCTGGAAAAGATCACCCCCAGCAAATCGTCTGAGGTGAACTCACCCGTGATGTCACTCAAGGCGTTTTGCGCCAAGCGCAGTTCTTCGGCCAACAAATCAAGCGACTGTGCCTGGGCCGCCAAGTGTTGGGCCGCCTCGGTCAAATGTTCATCGACAGCGCGCAGTGCTTGCACATGGCGTTCGCGGGCAATGAAAACGCCTTCCGGCGCGTTTTGCCATCCCGCAACTTGAAGGAGTTTGCGGCGCAAGGCATCAAGTCCAACGCCCGTTTTGGCGGACAGCGTCAGACCCTCACCCGGTTGTTGGTGGGCCACGCTGGCATCGGCTTTGTTCCAGATATCGATGACCGGTACCCGTTTTAAGAGTTTAGTAGCCAGAATGCCCGCTATAGTTGCTTCACCAGCTATGTAATCAGGAGCATTCATGCGGGTCAAGTCGTGCAAAAACAAGACCGCGTCGGCACTCTCAATCGCCTCCCAAGCGCGCTCAATGCCAATTTTCTCGACCTCGTCAAAGCTGTCGCGCAAACCGGCGGTATCGATCACATGCACCGGCACGCCTTCAATCTGAATCGTTTGTTGCACTTTGTCGCGGGTAGTGCCGGCAATCGGGGTGACGATGGCCAGCTCGGCCCCTGCCAGTGCATTGAGCAAGGACGATTTGCCTGCGTTGGGCTGCCCTGCAATCACGACCTTGATCCCCTCGCGCAAGAGGGCGCCTTGGCGCGCTCTTTGCTGAACATCACTTAAAGTTTGCTGCAGTTTAGAAAGCTGGCCATGCGCATCCGCCTTTTTTAGAAAGTCTATTTCTTCCTCAGGAAAGTCCAGCGTGGCCTCCACCAACATGCGCAGGTGAATCAGCGCATTGCGCAAGGTGTGAATTTCTTGTGAAAAGGCCCCTGACAGCGAGCGCGTGGCACTGCGGGCGGCGGTTTCGGTGCTGGCGTCAATCAGATCGGCAATCGCTTCGGCTTGCGCCAGGTCGATTTTGTCGTTGAGGAAAGCCCGCTCTGAAAATTCGCCGGGCAAAGCCACGCGCAGGCCCGTCAGACAAGCGCGGTCAGCGCCCAGGCTAATTTGTGCGGCCGCTTCCAGGCAACGCGCAAGCAACAACTGGAGCACCACTGGACCGCCGTGGGCTTGTAATTCCAGCACGTCTTCGCCCGTGAACGAGTGCGGGGCTGGGAAAAACAGGGCCAAGCCTTGGTCAATCGCCTGGCCTTGGGCGTCCAGAAAGGGCGTGTAGGTGGCCTCGCGGGGTTTTAAGGGGCGTGAAAAAAGGGCCTCAATGAGCCCTTTGATGTTGTTCCCGCTCACCCGGACAATGCCCACCGCACCCCGACCGGGGGCGGTGGCAATGGCCACGATGGGGTCGCTATGGCGCGGCAGTGACACGGCGCTTTAAAACTTGGGTAAGTTGAACTGCGGTGGCACACCCATGCGGGTGTTGATCATCCACTGTTGGGCAATGGACAACACGTTGTTCGTAATCCAGTAAAGCACCAGGCCGGCCGGGAAGAAGAAGAACATCACGCTGAAAGCCAGTGGCATAAACCACATCATTTTGGCTTGCAAGGGGTCTGGTGGTGCGGGGTTGAGCGCCGTCTGCAACACCG
>CAIMHL010000238.1 GCA_903840825.1 uncultured beta proteobacterium | reverse complement strand
GAGTCGCGCCCATTTCGCGTAGAGCCGCCGCCTTTTTTCTGTGCCATGACCTGTGCCCGTTAAGCCGAGATAGCGCCAATCAGCAGTTCAGTGAACTGTTGACGATGCCCTTGGCGTTTTTGGTAATGCTTACGACGGCGCATTTTAAAAATGGTTACCTTATCGTGCTTGCCGTGAGATAGTACTGTGACACTCACGGTTGCGCCGGACACCAAGGGTGTGCCAACTTTAAGATCTGCGCCGATACCGACTGCCAGAACCTCGTTGAACACAATCTCTTGGCCTACGTCCGCAGCAATCTGTTCTACTTTAATTTTTTCGCCGGCAACAACTCTATATTGTTTGCCGCCGGTTTTTATGACCGCGTACATGTTGACCTCTTCAATTTTGCTCTGCAAACGAATTTTCGCAGAGCCCTAGAATATACCACAGCCCAACCCTTGGTCTTAGCTTTTACGCCGGCCCAGGCCCAGCCGGGGTTTCTATAATCTGCCCACACTACCGCCTACATTGTTTTGCAAGTCAACCCAACCCCCTCCACCGGATCTACCACCATCATTGCGCAAGACATGCGCGAGGTCGACTTGGTTATTGCTCGCCGCCTGGACTCCGGGGTGCCTCTTATTGGCCAGGTGTCGCGCTACATCATTGCCGCTGGGGGCAAGCGCTTGCGGCCCGCGCTTTTGCTGCTAACCAGCGGTGCATTGGGTTTTCAGGGGGAACAGCGCTTTAATTTAGCCGCAGTGGTTGAATTTATTCACACCGCCACCCTGTTGCACGACGATGTAGTGGACGAATCCATCCTGCGACGTGGC
The DNA here is from genome assembly GCA_903840825.1 of uncultured beta proteobacterium. Lineage (GTDB taxonomy): Bacteria > Pseudomonadota > Gammaproteobacteria > Burkholderiales > Burkholderiaceae_C > Rhodoferax. The sequence continues at coordinate 1,099 of CAIMHL010000238.1, read as the reverse complement.
AGCGCCACCGCCAACGAAACCTTTGGCAACCCGGCCAGTGTGCTGGTGGGTGACTTTTTGTACTCCCGCGCTTTTCAAATGATGGTGGACGCCAACAACATGCGCATCATGCAGGTGCTGGCAGATGCCACCAACGTCATTGCCGAGGGTGAAGTGTTGCAACTCATGAATATGCACAACGCCGACTTGGACGAGGCCGGCTACCTGCAGGTCATTCGCTCGAAGACCGCCAAGCTGTTCGAAGCCAGTGCTCGCGTGGGTGCTATTTTGGCTGGCAGCAGCCCGGAGATGGAAGAAGCTTGCGCGACTTACGGCCAGGCGCTGGGCACCGCATTTCAGGTGATCGACGATGTGCTGGACTACACCGGAGACGCAGAGGTCATGGGCAAGAGCTTGGGCGACGACCTGCGCGAAGGTAAAACCACGCTGCCCTTGATAGCGGCCATGCAGCAGGGCACGCCGGCTGAAAAAGACATCATCAAAACCGCCATTGAGACCGGTGGGCTGGCCATGCTCGACCAAGTCATCCGCATTGTCCGCAGCACGGGTGCACTTGAGATCGCCCGACTCGCTGCCACCCAAGAAGCCCAAAGGGCTATTGAAGCCGCCCAAAAACTTCCCCAAAGTGCTTACAGCGCCTGTTTGATTGAACTGGCCGCCCAGCTGCTGGACCGCCAGGTCTGAGCTAGACAGGCAGCGCGCCAGCGCCTTTGACCGACCACCAATCATCCATCGCTGAATACAATTAATTTTATTGAATACAGTCGATTTTTAAATTTTTAGGCCATTTCTACATGCGAAGATAACGCACTCATGGGCTGACCATGCGCGTTTCAAATCTTTTTGGGTGGAACAACATGGCGACGACACGCACACGCACACGCACACGCACGCAGACATCGACGGGCAAACTATCCCGCTTTCAATGGCAGGGAATCGACCGGGAAGGCAAACCCACCCAGGGCGAAACCCGCGCGACGGGAAAGAGCCATGTGCACGCCATCCTGCGGCGCCAAAACATCAAGCCCATCAAGATCACCAAAGTTCGGCTGCTCTGGGTCAAGGCGATCACCACCAAAGAGGTGGCTCTTTTTACCCG
>CAIMHL010000237.1 GCA_903840825.1 uncultured beta proteobacterium | reverse complement strand
CTTTTTCATCCGCATGATTCGCGACCCTCGCGTGAACAAGTTCGGGTTCTCGCTTCAGATGATCAACGCCGAATGGTGTGATCGATTGATGAACGGCGTGCTCGAAACCCTGGCCTCGCTGGCGGGCGACCTGAAATAGCCCTTATTTCTTGCAGTCGTGATAATCAAGGCTTCGTCAAGAAGCCTTGATTGTTTTTAGAAGCCTCTTTATCATGTTATTTCTTCTCTCGCCCGCCAAATCGCTGGATTTTGACCCTGCCCCCGCTCAAGTCCCCCACACCCAACCGCTGTTTGTGGCGCAGTCGGCTGAGTTGATCGAGATTTTGAAAGAAAAATCGCCCCAACAAATTGCCCAGCTCATGAGCCTGAGCGACAGTTTGTCGGGCCTGAACGTGGCACGTTATGCCGCCTGGCGCCCCAAGTTCACGGCCAAAAACGCCAAGCAGGCTGTGCTGGCTTTTAATGGCGACGTGTACGAGGGGCTGGACGCCAAAACACTGGCTGGCGTTGAGCTGGACTGGCTGCAAAACCACCTGTGCATATTGAGCGGTCTCTATGGCGTGTTGCGCCCGCTGGATTACATGCAGCCCTACCGATTGGAGATGGGCACCGCGCTGGCCAATGCGCAGGGCCAAAACCTGTACAAGTTTTGGGGACCGAAGCTCTCCAATTACCTCAATGAGCGCTTGCAAAAAGACATCTCCCCGGTGGTCGTCAACCTGGCAAGCCAAGAGTATTTCAAGGCGGTCGACCTCAAGGCGCTCAAGGCCCGCGTGGTGGAGTGCGTGTTTGAAGAGCTCAAAGACGGGCGCTACAAGATCATCAGCTTTTACGCCAAGCGCGCGCGCGGCCTCATGGCGCGCTTTGCCGCGACCCACCAGCTCGTCACGCCCCAGCAGCTAGAAGGTTTTAACCTGGAAGGCTACGCGTTTGACGCAAAAGCCTCGCAGCCTGAGCGCCTGGTGTTTCGCCGCAGTCAAACCCCCTGAATTTATAATAAATCAAGCTCTAAGCGCCTTAATACGTGCTTGAGCAGCTATTGATAAAAGAGCATCATGAACCATCCAGAAAACTCCCAACTCGGCAAATCCTCGTACTACATCGACCAGTACGACGCCTTCCTGTTGTTTCCCATTCCTCGCTCCGGCAAGCGTGCCGAGATCGGCATTGCAGGCGCGGCCCCGTTCATGGGTGCCGACATGTGGACCGCTTTTGAGCTGAGCTGGCTCAATCTGCGCGGCAAACCGCAGGTGGCGCTGGCCCACTTTACCGTGCCTTGCGACACGCCCAACATCATCGAAAGCAAGTCCTTCAAGCTCTACCTCAACAGCTTTAATAACACCCGCTTTGCCGACGCAGAAGCGGTAAAAGCGGTGCTGCGGGCTGATTTGAGCGAAGGCGTTTGGCGTCAGACGGGCGCTGACGCAAACGGTGCTCAGACTGTGACCTCGTCCATTGGCGTCACCATTTTGTTGCCTGAGTTGTTCGACCGCGAACCCGTGCATGAGCTCGATGGCCTGAGCCTGGACCGCCTGGATGTGGAATGCGACCGCTTCACGCCCGCGCCCGACCTGTTGACCGCCGCGTTTGAAGAGCCGCCAGTGTCTGAAGTGCTGGTGAGCAACCTGCTTAAAAGCAACTGCCTGGTCACAGGGCAGCCCGACTGGGGAAGCGTGCAGATCAGTTACACCGGCCCGGCCATTGAGCAAGAAGGTTTGTTGCAATATTTGGTGAGTTTTCGTAACCACAACGAGTTTCATGAGCAGTGCGTAGAGCGCATCTTCATGGACATCTGGACCCGCTGCAAACCTGCGAGGCTAGCCGTGTACGCCCGCTACACCCGGCGCGGCGGGCTAGACATCAACCCCTTTCGCACCAGCTACGCCCAAGCCCTGCCGCGCAATATCCGCACAGCGCG
>CAIMHL010000236.1 GCA_903840825.1 uncultured beta proteobacterium | reverse complement strand
GGTCACAATGCCCAAGCGGTCGCCATCGCCATCAAAAGCCAAGCCCAGTTCGGCGTCTCCAGCAGCTAAGGCTGCCATGAGGTCGCGCAGGTTCTCAGGCTTGCTGGGGTCGGGGTGGTGGTTGGGGAAGTTGCCATCCACCTCGCTAAACAACTCTGTCACCTCGCAGCCAATGGCCCGCAGAATGGCTGGGGCCGAGGCACCGGCAATGCCGTTGCCCGAATCGACCACAATTTTCAGGGGGCGCGACAACTTGATGTCGCCCACAATGCGGGCGCTGTAGGCGGGCAACACGTCTACTGAGCGCACCTTACCGCCGTCTTTCAGCGTCCAGGTCTCGGCTTCCATCATGCGGCGCAAGGCCTGAATTTCTTCACCGTAAATAGCGCGCCCCGCCATCACCATCTTGAAGCCGTTGTAGTCCTTGGGGTTGTGGCTGCCGGTGACCTGAATACCGCTGGTACACAGCGTATGCGCGGCAAAATACAGCATGGGGGTGGTGGCCAAGCCCACATCAATCACCTCAATCCCGGCGGCCACCAAGCCGCGAATCAAGGCCGCACTCAAGGTAGGCCCACTTAAACGGCCATCGCGGCCAACGGCCACCGCAGTCTCCCCTTCAGCCAGCGCCACCGTGCCAAAAGCACGGCCCAAACCCTCGGCCAGGGCTTCGTCAATGTGGGCCGGAACAATGCCCCGGATATCATATGCTTTAAAGATGGAAACAGACAATTGCATGATGGGCTACCCTGAAGTTGGTTTGAATAATTTGTTGGCCTGAATTGTAGGGCGCAGCTTCGCCGCCCAGCACAATATACAAGCTTGGCCGTGCAGCTTTTCCGACTGTCATTCGCCAATAAAAAACTCACCTAATAGCTACTGAATAAATAGCTGCTCAAGCAAACCCTTAAAGGCTTTAAATCACTTTTTATGTTAAATAACAACATCGCCCAATCACGCTATGAAAGCCCCTTGGGGTGCATGGTGCTAGCGGCCACACCCACCCACTTGATGGGGACCTGGTTTGATGGCCAAAGCCACCAACCCAAACCGGATGCCTGGCCTGTGGACGACAACCATGCGCTGTTGGTAATAACAAAGCAACAACTCAGCGCCTACTTCCACAACCCGGCCTTCCAGTTTGATTTGCCCCTGTACGTGAGTCAAGGGACCGTTTTTCAACAGGCCATCTGGCGCGTGCTGATGGGCATTGCCCCCGGGCGAACCACCAGCTACGGCGCACTCAGCACCCACATCGGCAAGCCCGCAGCGGTGCGTGCCGCCGGTGGGGCCATTGGGCGCAACCCCTTCTCCATCATCATTCCGTGCCACCGCGTGATTGGCGCGAATGGGGCCTTGACCGGTTATGCCGGCGGCTTGGCACGCAAGACGGCGCTACTGCTTCACGAAGGCGCACTTTGACCACCACGACCCCCTCCAAACCCTGGTTGATTGATTTCTCCCTGCTGGCTGCCATCTGGGGCAGCTCCTTTTTATTTATGCGACTGGGCGCAAGTGAGTTTGGTGCACTGCCCACGGCGGGGGTGCGGGTCGCCATTGCCTCCTGCTTTTTGCTGCCCCTCGTGCTGGGGCGCGGCTTGGGGCCGCAATTACGCCAGCACTGGAAAAAAACATTTTTGGTCGGGCTGATCAACTCCGCCATTCCCTTTGCCTGTTTCTCCTACGCCTTGCTGTCCATCACCACGGGCTTGTCGTCCATCATCAACGCCACCGTGCCCATGTTTGGCGCCTTGATCGCGTGGGTTTGGCTAAAGGACCGCCCACACGGGCTTCGCATTCTGGGGCTGCTTGTCGGCTTTGCGGGGGTGGCGCTGCTGGCTTGGGACAAAGCCAGCTTCAAACCCGATGAGGCAGGCAACGCCACCGGCTGGGCCGTGCTGGCTTGCCTGGTGGCCTGTATTTGTTACGGGGTCTCCGCCAGCTATGCCAAACGTTACCTGATGGGCATCCCCCCTTTGGTCACTGCCACCGGCAGCCAGTTGGGTGCCACACTGGGCTTGGCGCTGCCTGCTCTGTGGTTTTGGCCGCTGCACACACCCAGCCTGCAGGCTTGGCTGGCCTTGTTGGCGGTTGGGGTACTTTGCACCGGGGTGGCCTACATTTTGTATTTCAAGCTGATTGAAACTGTGGGCCCCGCCCGCTCCCTGACCGTAACCTTTGTCGCGCCGGTGTTTGCCCTTATTTACGGCCGCGTGTTTTTGGCGGAAGCGGTCTCGCAATGGATGGTTTTTTGCGGTGTCGTGATCGTTTGCGGCACGATGCTGTCCACCGGCCTCATCACCCTCAACAAAGCCCCAAAGTAAGCGACTCTCAAAACCTCAAGCCCAAGCCCAGCCCGAACAAGACCGGGTCAATCTTGAAGGCACCTACATTAAAGCCGCTTGACTGGTAAACGTCCACGCCCATGTACAGTTTTTTCAAATCCAGATTGAAATACAAATTACGGGCCACAGGAATATCTACGCCCACTTGCAAAGCAGCGCCAAAGCTGCTCTTGTCAATGTCAAAACCCGGCACCCGTACAGAACTGTACTGCGTGTAGTTCAGCCCCAAGCCTACATAGGGGCGAAAACTCGGTACCTCAAAATGGTATTGCAACAGCAAGGTGGGCGGTGCCTGCTCAAGGGTTCCCAAGCGCACACCCTGCGCATACAAAGTGTGCTCCTGGGGCACCATCATCATCAATTCAAGCGCCACATTGCGGTTGAAAAAATAGCTTATATCCACCTCAGGCACCGTGCGGTTGTTGACCGTCAGGCCATAACCCGTGGCATCGCTGTTGCTGCTGTTGATGTTGACCGCACGCAGGCGCACCATCCAGGGGCCTTCACTCATTTGCGCAAAGGCGCTCGCCCCTGACAAGGCCGTAACCGCCACCAGCATTTTCAAAATAGTCTTTTTTTTCATGGCATGAAACTTTCGGTTGGTAAAAAAAGTAAGCAGCACAAGTGCCCGGTCATCAGGCCCATGCAACGGGCGGTGCAACCATATAGTCGCGCCTCAAAGGGTGGCCCGACAACTCGGTATTGCACGACTTGCTGCACAGCACCTGGTACAAATTCATCCAGCCCTTTGAAAACCCATAAGCACACCCTGCCAGATAAATTTGCCAAATTCGATACCGCCGCCCCCCCGCGATACGCAGGGCATCGATGCTGTTTTTTTCGAGATTTTTCGACCAGGCGTCACACGTTAGTGCGTAATGGCGCCGCAAAGACTCCACATCCAGCACCTCAAGTCCAGACCCGGCCATGGCCTCCATGGCCAGGGAAATATGGGGCAGCTCGCCTTGTGGAAACACATAACGGTCTATGAAGTCGCCCGCGCCCAAGCCCATCCACCCACTCCTCACATCAGAGGTCGTAATACCGTGGTTCAGGGCCAGCCCACCATCGCGCAGGAGGCGGTGCACAGTCGAGAAGTAAACCGGTAAATTTTTTAAGCCTACATGCTCAAACATCCCCACACTGGCAATCTTGTCGTAAACCCGGGAACCCGGCAGGTCTCGGTAGTCACACAGCAAGACCTGACAGCGATCGGCAAGCCCGGCTTCATCAATTTTTCTTCGGGAGTAGTCATACTGATTTCGGGACAAGGTGATGCCGGTGGCCACCGCGCCGTACTTCTCCACCGCACGCATCACCAAGGCCCCCCAGCCACTGCCAATATCAAGGAATTTTTCGCCGGGCTTGAGCCTGAGCTTGTTCAGAAGGTGGTCCAACTTTTGTGTTTGAGCCCGCGCAAGACCGTCGCTCTCGGTTTGGTAATAGGCACACGAATACACCATGCCAGGGTCCAAAAAAAGGGCATAAAAATCATCCGACACATCGTAGTGGTACTCAATGGCCGCACGGTCGATGCGCCGCGTGTGGCGCGTCCCCCAGTGAAAAATGGACGGAAACTTCTGCGCGACGCTGCGGGCTAAGCCCTCGGCCACCTTGAACACATGCTCAGGCGCACCGTCCACTTGAATGTGCCCCTCCACAAACGCCTCGCCCAACTTGCTGAGATTGGGCGAAATGAAATACCGCAAAGCACCCACGGTAGGAATGCGCACCCTGACCTGAGGCTCGCTGCCAAAATCAAACTGGCGGCCATTCCACAACTCAATGCGCAGGGGAAGTGCCGCCTGTGCGCGGAACTGCTCGACCGCCTTGATGAATCTTTTTTCAAACAACATACTTTGCATCTCCACGCCCGTTTTTAGGCTTTGCGCCCTGTTGACCGTTATCGACATAGTCAAACCAGAGGACCCTGACAGGGTTGAGATTTCTCAACCAAGCAACTCGAGCGCCCCCCTAACATGAAATTCAAACAAATGTCAGACAAGGGAACTAGCAATGCGACACCCGGATACGAGCGCATGGATGCTGGCTGAGGCCATTGAGCTCATCCAGTCAGCAGAGCGACTTCAAAGACAATTTTTTGTATTGGGTGCGGTAGCAAGCTCCCCACATTGGGAGCCCCCGGTCGACATGGTGGTCAATGACCGGGAGATCGGGCTGATCGTTGCGCTGCCAGGTGTCACGCCGGACAAACTGGAGGTGACCTTGGACGAGCAATCCATTTTCATCGCAGGTGAACGCTCTTTCGGGGCCCGCTTGGGTGAAGGGGCTATTTTGCGAATGGAGATTCCCTACGGACGTTTTTCACGGCGCATTCTCCTGCCCTATGGCACCTTCAAATTCAATGACATGGTGCTGGAAAACGGTTGTTTGAAACTCACCCTTGATCGCCTGAAATGACACAAATCAAAATGACACGCGAAAGCAAAAGCCCCTCCACTCCCCATCAACAGGGCAGTGAGGGCAAGAAAGACCAATCGCCAGAGGAAGTGCGCGATTTGCCAGAGGGGGCACTGGTCGTCATTCCGATCCGAAACATGGTGCTGTTCCCGGGCGTGCTGGTGCCCATCAGCATCGGGCGCGAAAGCAGCATTGCCGCCGCGCAATACGCCATCAAGGCTGGCCTGCAGGTGGGTATCGTGTTCCAAAAAAATACGGAGGTTGAGGCGCCAAAGGCCGAAGACTTGAGCCCGATGGGCACAGTGGCCTCCATCCTGCGCTACGTCACCACGCCGGACGGCACCCACCACATTATTTGCCAGGGCATGCAACGCTTCAAGGTCGAGCAGTACCTTGAAGGCTATTCATTCACAGTGGCTAGGGTTGAAAAAATTGAAGAATTACCCCTCAGTGCAGACAAAGAGATTGAGGCCCGCTTCCTGCGATTAAAAGAGCGTGCGGTCGAGGTGCTGAAACTACTCCCCCAGATCCCCCAGGAAATGCTGGGCAGCTTGCAAGCGGTTGAAGCGCCGGGGCTATTGACCGATTTGGTGGCCGGCTACCTTGACCTCAAGGCGCCCGAGAAACAAGCTTTATTGGAAGAGCTCGACCTCAAGAACCGAATGGACCGGGTGCTGGAAATTCTGATCCGGCGCATTGAGGTGCTGGAAATTTCACGAGACATCGACAAACGAACCAAAGAAAGCCTAGGGCACCGGGAACGCGAGTTTTTATTGCGCGAGCAACTCAAGTCCATCCAGAAGGAACTGGGAGAAGACGGGGGCACCAACGCCAACGACATCCAGGATTTCAAAGACCAGATTACAGCCGCCCAAATGCCTGAAGAGGTGGCCCAACAGGCCTTCAAAGAGCTCAAACGCCTGGAGCGCATGTCCGACGGCTCCTCTGAATACGCCATGGTGCGCACCTACCTGGAGTGGCTGGTTGAACTGCCCTGGAAAATAGGCGACCAAGACACCATCGATATGGCGCAGGCCAAGGCTATATTGGACGACGAGCACTTTGGGCTGGACAAGGTAAAACAGCGCATTCTGGAGTTTTTGGCAGTGCGCAAACTCAACCCCAGTGGGCATGGGCCTATTCTTTGCCTGGTGGGGCCACCGGGCGTGGGCAAGACGTCGCTGGGCCAATCCATTGCCCGGGCGATGGGCCGAAAATTTGTCCGCGTTTCGCTGGGCGGTGTGCACGATGAGGCCGAAATTCGGGGCCACCGCCGCACCTATATTGGCGCCCTGCCCGGCACCATTATTCAGGCCTTGAAAAAAGCGGGCACGCGCAGCTGCGTGATGATGTTGGATGAAATTGACAAACTGGGTACCGGCATTCATGGCGACCCCGCAGCCGCCATGCTCGAAGTGCTGGACCCCGAACAAAACAGCACCTTCAGGGACAACTACCTCGCCGTGCCCTATGACTTATCCCAGGTGCTGTTTATAGCCACGGCCAATGTGCTGGACCCGATCCCCAGCCCCTTGCGCGACCGCATGGAGGTTTTGCATCTGGCGGGCTACACGCAGGAAGAAAAACGCGAAATTACCCGGCGCTATTTGGTGGCCCGACAATTGGAGGCCAGTGGCCTGCAAGCCCAACAACTCACCATCACCGATGGGGCCATTGCCGCCCTCATTCGTGACTACACCCGCGAGGCGGGCGTCAGAAATCTGGAACGACAACTGGGCAGTGTTTGCCGGCATGCAGCGGTTCGCATTGCCGGGGGTGAAACCGAGGCTATTCATGTTGATGCGTCAGATTTGGCGGACATCCTGGGGGCGGCAAAGTTCGAGAACGAACTCGCTTTGCGCGCCGGTATGCCGGGCGTGGCCACCGGATTGGCTTGGACACCCGTAGGGGGCGACATCTTGTTCATTGAGGCCAGTAGAACAGTAGGCAATGGCCGCCTCATCCTGACGGGGCAGCTGGGCGATGTGATGAAGGAGTCTGCGCAAGCTGCGCTGACTTTGGTGAAATCACGCGCTAACCCTTTGAATATTGACCCTACTTTGTTTGAAAAAACGGACATCCACATTCACGTTCCTGCAGGCGCTATTCCTAAAGACGGCCCGAGTGCGGGGGTGGCCATGTTCATTGCATTGAGCTCGCTGTTCATGAACCAGCCGGTGAAGAACCGCGTGGCCATGACGGGCGAGATCAGTTTGCGCGGCATGGTTTTGCCCGTGGGGGGGATTAAGGAAAAGGTGCTGGCAGCGCTGGCGGCGGGCATTGAGCAGGTTATCTTGCCCAAGCGCAACCAGAAAGACTTGGAGGAAGTTCCCCCCGAGGCGCAAAGGCAGCTTCAATTGTTCTTCGTTGATGATGTCAGCGAGGCGGTCAGAATCGCTATCCAATCCGCCGGCCCCTGACAGTTGAGGCCCAACGAGGGGGGCTAAAGGCTCAGTGCGGCCTTTTGGGTGAGCCTTGGCCCGGCCGCACCCGGATCGCCAAACCGCGTATCCCGGACACCCGGCGCGCCGTTCGCTCCACCTGAAACCGGGTTTGGTGCGTGTCGACCTGTCCGCTCAGGGTGACCATGCCGTTATCAACGGTGACATCAATATTCGAGGCATTGACGGCCGGTATGGCGTCAAGGCGCTCCATCAAATCGGCTTTTAACTCTGCGTCTGTTCTCATCTTTTTTCTCCATTTGAAGCAATCAATGGTGACAGCGCAGGGCGCAAGTTTTTTGAGAATTCTCAAGTGCGTGAGTGCCGTGAAAAATGAAGGGGCTTTGTTGGCCGCCTGTGCGTTTTCTCAATGACAGCGGGGCTTGGCTGCGCAAAATTGATTGAACTTGGGGTCATGTTCGAGTAGCCATCAGAAAGGTGGGGCTTATGGGTCAATTGTCAGGTTTTAGCGTTGCCATTCTCTGCACCTTCACGTTGGCGGGGTGTGCCAACAACACGCCGCAACAAGAGCAGGCAGGCTTGGTGATTGGGGGTGTTTTGGGCGGGGTTCTAGGTTCTCAAATAGGCCAGGGCGATGGGCGCACCACCGCCATCATTTTGGGCACACTCGCTGGCACTGCCATTGGCGGCGCCATCGGTCGCTCAATGGCAGAAACAGACCGAATCAAGGCAGCTCAAGCGCTTGAAAGCGTGAGAACCGGCGTTTCTACAGCGTGGAGAAATCCAGATTCCGGCAACGAGTACGCGCTGGTTCCTACCCGCACCATTGACACCCCTGCCGGGCCCTGCCGTGAATACACCATTGATGCCTCTGTGGGCGGCAAAAAAGACAAGATCTTCGGGACCGCTTGCAGGCAAGCCGATGGCAGCTGGCAAATCCGCAACTAGGCTTGTCAATCGCCCATGCCGATTTCAAGCCGGTTACGACCGCCGTTTTTAGCGCGGTACAAGGCCATGTCGGCCACACCCAGCAGGCTGGAGAAGCAGTTTTCTGACGACAGGCAACCCGCACCAATGCTGACCGTGTAGACCACCCACTGATGATTGACCGGCACCGGGCTGCTTTGTACGCTGTCAATAATGCGCTGTGCCAGTGCCCGCCCGCCCTCAACCATGGTGTTGGGCAGCAGCACCGCAAACTCTTCGCCCCCCAATCGGCCCATCAAGTCGGACTCACGAAGAACATCTGAGACGGTTTGGACAAATCGCTTCAACACCGCGTCGCCAGCTGCATGGCCGAACCGGTCGTTGATTTGCTTGAAGTGGTCCAGGTCCATCATCAGCACCATCAAAGGCAAGCCATACCGGGTTGAGCGCTGCAACTCCTGCTCAGCCAAGTTCAGGAAATTCAGCCGACTCAGGGCGCCCGTCAAGGCATCCACATTGGCCAGGTTGGTGCTGGCCAACTCGGCTGCTTTCAAACTAGTAACATCCTCATGACTGACCAATAGACGTTCCTGCACATCACGCACTGGCGTTATTTTCATGCTGAACCAATGTTGGTCCGAAGGGACAAAGAAGGGTTGTTGAAGTTGAAATGAAGCCATCTCGCCAGCCAAGACAAAAGCCATCCCGTCCCGGGCCCGTTGAACCACCCCTTGCTCACCCTGCGTCAACCGGAGCAACACATCAAGATAGGGCTCACCCAGGCCCGCCTGCGTGCCCATCTCCGCAAAGGGCTGCGCATACGTTCGCCAAGCCTGATTGGTTTGAATGAGTACCCCCAAACGGTCCAATACAGCCACTTGGGCTGACAGTGAATCGAACACGGCTTGCTGAAAATTTGCTGCCAGCCGCACAGCCTCTTCGGCCGCCTTGCGGCTCGAAATATCCACATAAGTTCCAATCATGCGCAAGGGCTTTCGGTCCTCGCTGCGCGCGATCACGGCCCCACGCGCCAGCACCCATTTCCAGCTGCCATCCTTGCACCGCACCCGGTACTCGGCAGAGATCAAAGCACGCTCGCCCAGCAGACAGGCTTGCATAGCGACCATCACAGGAGGCTTATCCTCGGGGTGAATTCGACCGAACCACTCTTCTTTCCGGTGGCCAAATTCAATGTCGGTGTCACCATGCAACTCGATGAAACGCTTGGAAAAAAGGACAGCGTCCGTGCTCAGATTCCAGTCCCAAACACCATCACCCGTGGCGTCGAGTGCAAGCTTCCAACGCTCCTCGCTCAAGCGCAATTGGGCTTCCATGCGCCGACGCTCCGAAATATCCACCAGCACAATTTGCCAGCCGGACTCATCCGATAAAGGGGCGATATTAATTTGAACGTGCGTAGCAACCGAGTGGCTGTTCAAGAGCGTCAACTCGCCCGCCACAAGATCATCGCCAGACTTTGACCGGCTCAGCAAGTCGTTGAACACCAAGCGCTCGGCCTCGGGCAGGTAGAGGCCCAATTTACGGCCCAGTAAACGCGCCCTCTCGGCGCCCAGCATTTGGGCCCCTGAGAGATTCACTTTGATAATGCTGCCCTCGCTATCAAGCAGCAAATTTCCCACCGGGGAGAAGTCATAGAGTTCAGTGCTTTGATTGAGCGCTGCTTCAAGATGGGCGCGGGCATGGCTCAAATGCTCGTTTTGCAACTCCAGCTCAATTTGGTGGATCTCCAACTCTTCAAACAAGCGCTGGGCACTGGGAAGGTCCAAAGCCGTTGGACCCACGCCTTTGACACGTAAGCGCTCCAGCGCCAAATGGCGTAATTCATCAGGTTCCAGTGGATTTTTTCGAAACACCATCCCACAGACCTTCCTTAAATTTTCATTTTTTCATAAGCGCTTTCAATTGCACCTGCGTAGCGATCAACTCGGCTTCAAGTTTTTTACTGGAGGTGATGTCAACAAAGGTAATGACAATGCCGTCTATGCGATTTTCGTGGGTGCGGTAAGGCATGATACGCACCTTGAACCAGCGCCCATCGGCTGTGGGCATGTCTTTTTCACTGAACACCAAAGAGCGCAAGACCAGCTGCGCATCCTGGGCCATGGTGGGGTATTGC
>CAIMHL010000235.1 GCA_903840825.1 uncultured beta proteobacterium | reverse complement strand
GTGAGCACCAGCGGCTACTACGACTGGCTTGACCGCAGCCCCAGTGCACGCGCTCAAGCTAACGTCACCTTGCTCCAAAGCATCAGGGATGCCCACCTTGCCAGTGATGAGACCTACGGCATGCCCCGCCTACGCGCTGAGTTGGCCGCATCCGCTATCACGGCAAGCAGAAAACGTATCGCCCGCCTCATGCATGACAACCACCTTCAAGGGGTCAGCCGACGGCGCAGTTGGTGCGTCACCACAGATCGCAACCGCCGTCAGCGCCCAGCGTCCGATTTAGTGAATCGTCAGTTTTTCGCCAGTGACATCAATCAGCTCTGGGTCGCTGACATGACGTACGTACCAACATGGGAAGGCTTTTTGTACCTGGCCGTGGTCACCGACGTCTTTAGCCGTAAGGTGGTGGGCTGGGCCTTTGGCGTGCAGATGACCTCAGACTTGGTCATTGCGGCGCTGGACATGGCGTTATTCACGAGAAAACCCCGAAGTGTGATCCACCACAGCGATCAGGGTAGCCAGTACACCAGCATTGCATTTGGCAACCGGTGCAAGGAGATGAATGTGCGCCCTTCCATGGGAACGGTGGGTGACGCTTATGACAACGCCATGGCGGAGAGCTTCTTTGCCACGCTGGAGTGTGAGCTCATTGCAAGACGCAAATGGGAGACCAAAACGAAAGCTCGGTTGGAGATATTTACCTGGATTGAGAGTTGGTACAACCCGCACAGGCGTCATTGTGGCTTGGGTCAGATGTCGCCCATCAACTTTGAGAAACTGCAACAGGAGAAAAAACAAACGACCATCGACTCAGAATTAACAGACGACCAAAAACGAGTTACACCGACTGCAGAAGTGTTGATAATCAACGCAGAGCCCGAAATAACCGGGGTCTAAACCCAAGAGTCCAAATGTGTCCGTGGGATGGGGTTAAGTCCACACAGCCACAGGCCAGCGCCGTCATACACCAGCACTTTGAGGCGAGTAGCATGGCGGTTGGCAAAGACTTAACTTGAACAAAGCCAGGGGGCTTGGCTAATCTGCGTCGTGTGGGGGCAGTGGTGATGTCCTCAGTGAGTTTTGCCCGCCAGCGCGGTGCTAGCGACTGCCAGGCTCGGATTTGGCCGTAGCTGAGGCCTTGAGTGGATGCAAACTCTAGCGTATTGAGACCGCTGGGCTTTAGCTGGTCGATGATGGCGAGGCAGTGCTGGATTTGTTCCCGGTTGAATTGCTTGGTCTTCTTGTCGGTGTTCGTCATAACTTTCGGCCTCTTTAGAAAACGCCAAGGGTGCCGGGCTATTGACTAGCTTTCAAGATGGGTTGGCCTACCGCAACCGATCAAATAGGCAAAACTACGATCTGAAGACTTCTTATTTCCAAGCCGAATACATGAATCCCCGTATCTGTGAACCAGTCAGTACGCCCGTATCGTCGATAACTGGGTGCGCCAGATTGGCCTCGACCCTGCTGCCTACGGAACACATTCTGCCCACTTGGCTATCTGGCTGGCGGGCGGGCGTGTCGCTGTCCGCGGTCATCGACCTTGGCGACTGACGGGATAGTCCGCCCTGCGCTGCCCCGCCCTGGCTCGGGGGAGTTTTGCGCAGCTTCAACGGGCCTTGGCTGCCAGACGGCGCACGCGCAAGCGTCGATCCGGTAGGCAACTGGGCTCTGGGCGTAGATGCTCAGTTGCTGCACAATCTGGGCATGACCCTGCTCCGAACCATTCACCACGCGGCCATCATCTGCTCGGACTACCGCGTATCAAAAGCGTTTTATGTCGACCTACTGGGCCTGACAGTGATCGGTGAGCATTACCGGGCAGAACGCCAGTCCTACAAGCTGGACCTGGCCCTGCCGGGTGGCGGGCAGATCGAGCTGTTCTCGTTCCCGTCGCCGCCGCCCCGCCCTTCTCGCCCGGAAGCGCAGGGCCTCCGGCACCTGGCATTCACGGTCGACGATATCGAGCTCAGCAAGGCCTGGCTGACCTCGCAAGGGGTGGAGGTGGAGCCCATTCGCGTCGATGAATACACCGGTCAGCGCTTGACCTTTTTCGCCGACCCCGACGGCCTGCCCCTCGAGCTCTACGAATCGCCGCCTGCTTGATTTTGGGTTTTGCCGCATTAAGTGCAGCAAGAAAAAATTGAGTCAAATATTTCAAGCGCGTATTGTCCCCGGGCGCACTTATGCTGCCAGCGCGTAAAACTGTTCATCAAACGACAGGTCCTTCCCTTTTCGCCGCTTAACTGGCCCTTGCGGACAATGTGCAACAACTCAATGCCCGCCAAGACCGCGCCATCAAGCCACGCTACAACCACATCGTG
Source organism: uncultured beta proteobacterium (assembly GCA_903840825.1). Taxonomy (GTDB): domain Bacteria; phylum Pseudomonadota; class Gammaproteobacteria; order Burkholderiales; family Burkholderiaceae_C; genus Rhodoferax. Next base: position 235 of record CAIMHL010000235.1, on the reverse strand, counting down.
GTGGCCGTGGTCGATGGTGATTTCACCGTCAAGCGCCTGGTCATGCGGGCCGGGCGCATCAAGCTGCGCGCTGCCAACCCCACCTTCGCCGACATCGTGCCCAAAGAGGGCTAAACCTTGGAAGTATGGGGTGTGGTCACTAGCAGCATCAAACAGTTTGCGGTTTAAGGCGGGCAGTCTTTCCGCTCAACAGTCCGTTAAGTTCAAAGCCTCCATTCGGATAGTTCGGACATGG
>CAIMHL010000234.1 GCA_903840825.1 uncultured beta proteobacterium | reverse complement strand
TCAAAACCACCCAAAGGACCCCCATGACTGAACAACAAGAGCGCATGAAGGTGCTCACGGCGGGCATTTGTAGCTTGATCTTGGTGGTGGGGGTGGCGCGGTTTTCTTACACGCCTTTGTTGCCACTCATGCAGCAGCAGGCGGGGCTGGGTGTGGCGGCTGCGGGCGCGCTGGCGGCGGTCAACTACGCGGGTTACCTCACGGGTGCCATCATTGCGTCATCGATCAGCGATCTAGCTTTAAAAGACCGGCTCTACCGCATTGGCATGGTGATGTCGATTTTCAGCACCGTGGCCATGGGGCTCACCACCGATGTCACGCTTTGGGCGGTGTCGCGCTATGTGGCGGGCTTGAGCAGTGCGGCGGGCATGTTGCTGGGCACGGGCTTGATTTTGAACTGGCTGATGCGCCACAAACACCGCAGCGAGTTGGGCATTCACTTTGCGGGTATTGGCTTGGGTATTGCCGGTTGTGCGGCCGCAGTTAGCGCGTTTACCCCGTGGCTGGACTGGCGTCAGCAGTGGTTTTCGTTTGCCGCCCTGGGCTGCCTGCTGCTGATTCCGGCTTTGGGCTGGTTGCCCAAGCCGGTAGCCAGCGCCTTGAACACCAGCGGTCAGGCCATGCCTGAGACGCCACCGAGCGCGCTATATTTGCGCGTTTTTATGGCGGCCTATTTTTGTGCCGGCATTGGCTACGTGGTCAGCTCGACCTTTATTGTGGCGATTGTGAACAAATTGCCCGGCCTGGAGGGGCAGGGTAACTTGGCCTTGCTGGCGATTGGCTTGGGTGCCGTGCCGGGCTGCATTGCGTGGGACTTTATCGCCCGGCGCACGGGCGATCTCAACGCCTTGATTTTGGCGGCGGTGCTGCAAATCATCGGCATCCTGATGCCCGTGATGGTGGGTGGCTTGGCCGCCGCTGTGCTGGGCTCCTTGCTTTTTGGCGGCACGTTCATCGGCATGGTGAGCTTGGTGCTGACCATGGCAGGGCGCTATTACCCCACCCGGCCCGCCAAGATGATGGGCAAGATGACCTTGTCTTACGGCATTGCCCAAATCACGGGCCCGGCGGTCACCGCTTGGCTGGCCACCCGGTTTGGCAGCTACAACACCGGCCTGTACTTCGCCTCAGCAGCGATGGCCTTGGGCACGGTCTTGCTGCTGATGCTCAAAACCGTAGAGCGGCGCGATGCCGCCCGTGCCCTCTAATTTAACGGGCTGCGATTAAACGCCAGCCACCTTGATGCCCTTGAACTCGCCCGTGGCAATGCGGTCTTTCCATTCGGCCGGGCCGGTGATGTGGGCGCTGGTGCCGCCCGAGTCCACGGCTACCGTCACAGGCATGTCGACCACGTCAAACTCATAAATGGCTTCCATGCCCAGGTCGGCAAAGCCCACCACAGTGGCGTGCTTGATGGCTTTGCTGACCAAATAGGCGGCACCGCCCACGGCCATCAGGTACGCACTCTTGTGGTTTTTGATGGCTTCAATGGCGACCGGGCCGCGCTCGGCCTTGCCGATCATCGAAATCAGGCCGGTCTGGCTCAACATCATTTCGGTGAAATCGTCCATGCGGGTGGCGGTGGTGGGGCCGGCCGGGCCCACGGCTTCGCCTTTGACCGGGTCGACCGGGCCAACGTAGTAAATGACGCGGTTGGTGAAGTCAACCGGCAATGTTTCGCCCTTGGCCAGCATGTCTTTGATGCGCTTGTGCGCGGCGTCGCGCCCGGTGAGCATCTTGCCGTTTAAAAGCAGGGTGTCGCCCGGTTTCCAGCTGGCGACTTCTTCCTTGGTGAGGGTGTTCAGGTCTACCTTTTTGCTTTTTACGTAGTCAGGCGTCCATTGCACATCGGGCCACAGGTCGAGCGAAGGGGGGGTCAGGTAGACCGGGCCGCTGCCATCCATCACAAAGTGGGCGTGGCGGGTGGCGGCGCAGTTGGGGATCATGGCCACGGGTTTGCTGGCGGCGTGGGTGGGGTACATCTTGATTTTGATGTCAAGCACGGTGGTGAGTCCGCCCAAGCCTTGGGCGCCAATGCCCAGGGCGTTGACTTTTTCAAAGAGTTCCAAGCGCAGCGCCTCGGTCTTGGTGAGTGCGCCGCCGCTAGCCGATTTGGCTTGCAACTCGTACATGTCCAGGTCGTCCATCAGGCTTTCTTTGGCCATCAGCACCGCTTTTTCAGCGGTGCCGCCAATGCCAATGCCCAGCATGCCGGGCGGGCACCAGCCCGCACCCATCGTGGGCACGGTTTTGAGGACCCAGTCCACCACCGAGTCGCCGGGGTTGAGCATGACAAGTTTGCTTTTGTTCTCAGAGCCGCCGCCTTTGGCTGCTACCGTTACTTCGACCGTGTTGCCTGGCACGATCTCGGAGAAGATCACCGCAGGCGTGTTGTCTTTGGTGTTCTTGCGGTCAAACTGCGGGTCGGCCACTATGGAGGCGCGCAAGGTGTTGTCGGGGTGGTTGTAGGCTTGGCGCACGCCTTCGTTGATGGCGTCGTCCAGGCTGCCGGTAAAGCCTTCCCAGCGCACGTCCATGCCCACTTTCAAAAACACATTGACGATGCCGGTGTCTTGGCAAATCGGGCGGTGGCCGATGGCGCTCATTTTGCTGTTGGTCAAAATTTGGGCAATCGCGTCTTTGGCCGCAGCACTTTGCTCGCGCTCGTAGGCGCGGGCCAGGTGGGCAATGTAGTCGGCGGGGTGGTAGTAGCTGATGTACTGCAGGGCGGCAGCAACGGACTCGATCAGGTCGGCCTGGCGGATGGTGGTCATGGTGGAGAAGCCTTAAACGTTCGGGAGAAATTAGAAAAAATACTGAAGCGAAGTTTAACCAAGCCATCCCACGGCTAGCTGACGGGGTTTACGCAGGGGGCTTGTGGTGGGTTTGGGCATCCGGGCTGCTTGGCACTGGCTGTCGGCGCCACCCTTTCTCCAGCTCCACTACGATGCCCACCACAGAGGCGGCACCCAGGCAAATGGCCAGTTCTTGAAGGCTTAAGGGTTCCGTCTTGAAAATCGGGTTGAGCGCGGGCACGTAAATGGTGGCCATCTGCAATACAAATGTCAGCCCCACCGCGCCCAACAGGGGCTTGTTGCTGCCCAAGCCCAATTGCCACAGCGGTACCTGCTCAGACCGGATCGCCAACACATGCACCATTTGCGACAGGGTCAGCACGGTGAACACCATGGTTTGCCAATGGGCGTTGCCTGTGGACAGCGCCCAGGCCTGCACGCCCAGGCACAGGCCCCCAATCAGCAAACCGATACCCAAAATGTGCTGCCACAGCCCATGCGAAAAAAGGCTCTCAAGGGGCGCGCGGGGCGGGCGTTGCATCACGCCCCGCTCGGCCGGCTCGGCGGCCAGCGCCAAGCCGGGCAGGCCGTCCGTCACCAGGTTGACCCACAAAATATGGATGGGCAGCAGTGGGATAGGCAGCAGCAGCAAGGGGGCCAGAAAGAGGGTCCAAATCTCGCCCGAGTTGCCGGTCATGGCATAGCGTACAAATTTGCGGATGTTGTCAAAAATACGCCGCCCCTCGCGCACGGCGGCCACGATGGTGGCAAAGTTGTCGTCCAGCAGTACCAGGCTGGCGGCTTCGCGTGCGACATCAGTGCCGCCCCGTCCCATGGCCACGCCAATGTCGGCCCGCTTCAGGGCCGGAGCATCGTTCACCCCATCGCCCGTCATGGCCACGATGTGCCCTTGCGCCTGAAGCGCCTCGACAATACGAATTTTTTGCGCCGGGTCCACGCGGGCGTAGACGCGCACCTGCTCCACGCGTTGGCGCAGCGCGGCCTCGTCGAGGGTGGCCAGGTCTTGGCCGGTCAGCACGGGGGAGTCTAGGTCGGTGACGATGCCCAGTCGCAGCGCAATGGCGCGCGCTGTGGCCGGGTGGTCGCCGGTGATCATGACCGGGGTGATTCCCGCGCTCAGGCAGTCGCGCACCGCGCTGGCGGCTTCGGGTCGGGGTGGGTCAATGAGGGCGATTAAGCCCAAGAATTCAAGCTGGCTTTCTACCGATTCCAGCGCGTTGGTGTCGGGCAAAACGGCGTGGTCGCGCCTGGCCAGTGCCAGCACGCGCAGACCTCGTGCGGCCAGGGCTTGGGCTTCAAGCGCCACTTGGTGCGCGTCATGGGGCTTGGGGCCATCGGGTGTCCATTGCCAGGCGCAGCAGGGCAACACAGACTCCGGCGCCCCTTTGGTGTAGGCCACTAGCCGCTCATGTTGCCTGTGATAGGTGGTCATGCGTTTGCGCGTGGCGTCAAAAGGCTGCTCTTGCACGCGGGGCCATTGCGCCTCCAGGGCGGTTTTATCCAGCTGGGCGCTCAGTGCGGCCAGTACCAGTGCCGTCTCAGTCGGGTCGCCTTGCCAACTGGCTGGGTCGGTGTCGGCATCGCGTCTGGCGTCGTTGCACAAAGCGGCTGCGGCCAAGGCTTCTTTGTGAATGGGGCTGGGCAAGGGCTCCCCGGGAAGCCAGGCTTGGCCTTGGGCCAGCAGCAGCTCGGCGTGCATCCGGTTTTGGGTTAGCGTGCCCGTTTTGTCGGTGCAAATATGGGTGATGGACCCCAGTGTTTCTACGGAGGGCAAACGCCGCACCAAGGCATGGACGGCCACCATGCGCCGCGCGCCTAAAGCTAGCAGCACCGTTACCACGGCGGGGAGCGCCTCCGGAATGGCGGCTACCGCCAGACTAATGGCGGTCAGTGCCATCAAAAGCGGGTCTTCACCACGCAGCACGCCAAAGCCAAAAATCACCCCACACAGGCCTATAACGACCAGCGCCAACCGCTTGCCAAAGGCCGCCAGGCGCTTTTGCAATGGCGTGCTTCGGTCCTCAACGTCCAACAGCCAGGCAATTTTGCCTAGTTCGGTGTGCATGCCGGTGGCCACAACCAAGCCCCGCGCCCGTCCTTGGGTGGCGGTGGTGCCCTTAAAGGCCATGTTGAGGCGGTCGCCCAACGCACTGTCAATGGCCCCGGGCAGGGCGCTTGTGTGTTTGGCCACCGTCTCGGATTCGCCGGTCAGGGCTGATTCATCCACTTTTAATTGGGCAATTTCAAACAAGCGCAAGTCAGCGGGGATCTGGTTACCGGCCTCCAGCAGCACAATATCGCCAGGCACCAAGGAGCGGGCCGCCACCACCTGCATCTTCCCCTCGCGCAGCACGGTGGCCTGGGCAGCGGCCAGTTGCCTGAGCGCGGCCATGGCGCGGTGGGCACGCCAGCTTTGTACAAAACCAATGAGTGCATTGAGCAGCACAATGACCACGATGGCCGCGGTGTCCACCAGGTCGCCGATCACCCCTGAGATAACGGCCGCCGCCAGCAGCACCCCCACCATAAAGTCCTTGAACTGGTCCGCCCAGAGTGACCACCAGGTGCGCTGGGCGCGGTTTTGCAACTCATTGGGGCCGTGGCTTTGCGCCCGCCGATGCACTTCGTGCCCGTGCAGGCCTTGCGCTGGGTCGACGGTGTGCTCGGCCAGCAGTTCGTGCACCTCGCGCTGGTGCCACTGCTTGTTTTGAAAGGGTGGTTTCATGAATGAGGGCGTGTTGCCCTCATTAAAAGCGCCCGTCAGGTTTGAGGGCTTGATGCAGCGCAGGTTTTGTCAGTGTGCTTCGCTGGGCGCGCGCACCATCAATTTGTCAGTGTAAGCAATGGCCATGGCCGACAGCAAGAAGGTGATGTGGATGACGGTTTGGGCAATCAGCACTTTGTCGTCGTAATTGGCCGCGTTGATGAAGGTCTTGAGCAGGTGAATGGAGCTGATGCCGATGATGGCAGTGGCCAGCTTGACCTTGAGCACCGAGGCGTTCACATGGCTCAGCCACTCGGGCTGGTCGCGGTGGCCTTCAAGGTTCATGCGGCTGACAAAGGTCTCGTAGCCGCCCACAATCACCATGATGAGCAGGTTGGAGATCATCACCACGTCAATCAGGGCCAGCACCACCAGCATGATGATGGTCTCGTTGAGGTGTTCCACCGCAAATTCAGACTTGTAGCCAATGCTGGTCACCAGCGCCTTTAGGGCTGCCTGGTTGCCAAAAGCGGCCTCCAGCAGATGCACCAGTTCAACCCAAAAGTGGAAAACATAAACCCCCTGGGCGGCGATCAGGCCAATGTACAAGGGCAACTGAAGCCAGCGGCTGGCAAATATGAAACGGGGAATAGGGCGCATCTTGGATGTTTTGTCTGTCGAAGGGGTGGTCATGGGGGTCTTGCGGGTGTAAATGAAAGAGATTGTAGAGTGGCAATTTTTACTGATTTATTACAAGCATATTGAGGCACGAGGCTACCCATCCTGCGCCGGAGCGTCATTTGGTTTTTGTGCTGGGATCAAAAATCCCTCAGCTTGTTGAAATCAGTCAGTGATCTGTAAGTGCGAGCGGCCACAGTCTCGCTCAACTTTTGTTAACTAGAGGAGACCTACCCCATGAGTGCACCATCGTCTGCGATCCAGTCCGTTTTGGTTGAGAACCGCGTTTTTCCGCCGCCAGCGGCATTGGTCAAGTCGGCCCGTATTTCAGGTATGGAGGGGTACAACGCCCTGTGCGCCGAAGCGGCCAGTGACTTCGAAGGTTTTTGGGCGCGTCTGGCGCGTGAAAACATCACCTGGACCAAACCTTTCACCAAAACACTCGACGAGTCCAACGCCCCGTTTTACAAGTGGTTTGATGACGGCGAACTGAACGCTTCGGCCAACTGCCTGGACCGCCACATGGGCACGCCGGTAGAAAACAAAACCGCCGTTATTTTTGAAGCCGATGACGGCACGGTCACCAAGACGACCTACAAGGAGCTGCTGGCCCGTGTCAGCCAGTTTGCCAACGCACTCACGGCCCACGGCGTCCAAAAAAGCGACCGTGTGCTCATTTACATGCCCATGACGCTGGAAGGCGTGATTGCTATGCAAGCCTGCGCCCGCATTGGCGCTACCCACAGCGTGGTGTTCGGCGGCTTCTCGGCCAAGGCCTTGCAAGAGCGCATTATTGATGCCGGTGCCGTAGCGGTCATCACCGCCAACTTTCAGATGCGCGGTGGCAAAGAGTTGCCCCTCAAATCCATCGTGGACGAAGGCCTGGCTTTGGGCGGCTGCGAGTCGATCAAGAACGTGTTTGTGTACCAGCGCACCCCCACCGCTTGCAACATGGTGGCTGGCCGCGACAAAACCTTTACCGAGGCTTTGGCCGGTCAAAGCACCGTGTGCGCCCCCGTGGCTGTGGGCGCTGAGCACCCCTTGTTCATCCTTTTTACCTCAGGTTCTACCGGCAAGCCCAAAGGCGTGCAGCACTCCACTGGCGGTTTTCTGCTGTGGGCCAAGCTCACGATGGACTGGACCTTTGACTTGAAGGCAGACGACGTGTTCTGGTGCACGGCTGACATCGGCTGGATCACCGGTCACGCCTATGTGGCTTACGGCCCCTTGGCCGCTGGTGCCACACAAATCATATTTGAAGGCATCCCCACTTACCCCGATGCTGGCCGTTTCTGGCAGATGATTGAGCGCCACAAATGCTCCATTTTCTACACCGCGCCTACCGCTATTCGCTCGCTCATCAAAGCGGCTGAAGCCAACGAGAAAGTGCACCCTGACCGCTCGGATCTGAGCAGCCTGCGCATTTTGGGCTCGGTGGGCG
>CAIMHL010000233.1 GCA_903840825.1 uncultured beta proteobacterium | reverse complement strand
TGAGTGCAAGTAAAAAATAAGCGAAAAGAGGATTTCTTGATTGCGGCACGGTTGAATTTTTTAAGTTTGTTTACTGGCTTCATCATGCCTGACCAGCATCACTGTAAATCCAAGAAATTGATTGCTGCATAGCAGCATTAATTATCAATGGAGGAAAAAAGATTTCATCCTGTGAATTTATATTTTCAAGTATATGATTTAAAACAATAAAATATATGTCTTATATAAGACATAAGAATTCTAAATTTTGGTCGAAAGGCTTAGAATACAGACCATGGCCTCGTGAATTCTTACGAATGCCTCAAATTTTTATTTACCAAGGAGTGACCTCATGCCTCAAGCCATTACTGAACAACTGAGCCGCGAACAACAAATTTCAGCGCTCGAAAAAGATTGGGCCACCAACCCTCGTTGGAAAGGCATCAAACGCGGTTACAGCGCCGCTGAAATCGTTCGTTTGCGTGGTTCATTCCCCATCGAGCACACACTGGCACGTCGTGGTGCAGAAAAGCTCTGGGCGTTGGTCAACAACGAGCCTTATGTCAATTGCCTGGGCGCATTGACCGGTGGTCAAGCGATGCAACAAGTCAAGGCGGGCGTCAAAGCCATTTACTTGTCTGGTTGGCAAGTCGCTGCGGACAACAACTCGTACGCATCTATGTACCCAGATCAGTCTTTGTACCCTGTTGACTCCGTGCCCACCGTGGTTGAGCGGATCAACAATACGTTCCGCCGTGCCGACGAGATTCAGCACTCACGCGGTATCGACGCTGGTGACAAGGGTTATATCGACAATTTCGCGCCTATCGTGGCGGATGCTGAAGCCGGTTTCGGTGGCGTTCTGAACGCATTCGAGCTGATGAAAGCCATGATCAAGGCCGGTGCTGCTGGCGTTCACTTTGAAGACCAACTCGCTTCGGTCAAAAAATGTGGCCACATGGGTGGAAAAGTGCTGGTGCCAACCGCTGAAGCTTGCCAAAAATTGATCGCTGCCCGCATGGCGGCTGACGTTTGCGGTGTCCCAACTTTGGTGATTGCTCGTACCGATGCAGAAGCTGCAGATTTGTTGACCAGCGACTACGATGAGAATGACAAACCATTCTTGACCGGTGAGCGCACGGCTGAAGGCTTTTACAAAACCAACAAAGGGATGGATCAAGCCATTTCTCGCGCTGTTGCCTATGCTGAGTACGCCGACCTGGTCTGGTGCGAAACAGGGACTCCTGATCTTGAGTTCGCCAAAAAGTTCGCTGACGCTGTTCACGCCAAGCACCCAGGAAAAATGTTGGCTTACAACTGCTCTCCTTCCTTCAACTGGAAGAAAAACTTGGACGATGCCACCATTGCCAAGTTCCAAAAAGAGCTGGGCGCCATGGGTTACAAGTACCAGTTCATTACCTTGGCCGGTATTCACTCCATGTGGTACAACATGTTTGACTTGGCTCAGGACTACGTCGCCCGTGGCATGACCGCTTACATCGAGAAGGTGCAAGAGCCTGAGTTTGCTGCCCGTGACCGTGGTTATACCTTTGTCTCACACCAGCAAGAAGTGGGTACAGGGTACTTTGACGAAGTGACCACTGTGATTCAAGGTGGCAAGTCAAGCGTTACAGCTTTGACAGGTTCTACTGAGGAAGAGCAATTCCACTAAGAATTATTTCGACGGGGTCGGCGTAAAATTACGCCATCCCGGTTTTCAGAAAAGCGCGGTTCTTCCGCGCTTTTCTATTTATATTGTTAAAACATGATTCAAATCACACTCCCAGACGGCTCTCTTCGTGAGTATCCAGGCCCTGTTACCGTTGCAGACGTGGCAGCCTCTATTGGCGCCGGTTTGGCCAAGGCGGCTCTGGCAGGAAAAGTTGACGGTCAAGTGGTTGACACGAGCTTTTTGATGGAGGCGAACAGTGCTTTGTCCATCATTACCGCCAAGGATGCCGATGGTTTGGATGTGATTCGCCATTCAACGGCGCATTTGCTTGCATATGCTGTCAAAGAGCTGTTTCCAGATGCTCAAGTCACCATTGGCCCGGTTATTGAGCATGGATTTTTCTATGACTTCTCTTACAAACGCCCCTTCACGCCAGAAGACTTGGCGGCAATTGAGAAAAAAATGTCAGAGTTGGCTGGGAAAGATGAAGCAGTAACGCGTCGTGTGCTTCCTCGCGACCAGGCTGTTGATTACTTCAAGGGCTTGGGTGAACATTACAAAGCCGAGATTATTGCCAGTATTCCTGCTGGTGAAGATGTTTCGCTGTATCGTGAAGGTAAGTTTGAAGACCTGTGCCGCGGCCCCCACGTGCCTAGCACGGGCAAGCTAAAACATTTCAAGCTTATGAAGCTGGCTGGCGCCTACTGGCGGGGTGATCATCGCAATGAGATGTTGCAGCGCATTTACGGTACAGCGTGGGCCACCAAAGACGAGTTGCAACAGCACTTGACCATGCTTGAAGAGGCCGAGAAACGCGACCACCGCAAATTAGGGCGGGAACTCGACCTCTTTCACATTGATGATCATGCGCCAGGCTTGGTTTTTTGGCACCCCAAAGGTTGGACGCTTTGGCAAGGGGTGGAGCAATACATGCGTCAGGTGTATCGGGACAACGGCTACCAGGAGGTCAAAGGTCCGCAGATCATCGACAAAACCTTGTGGGAAAAAACAGGCCATTGGGATAAGTACCGTGAAAACATGTTCACGACCGAGTCTGAAAAGCGTGAATACGCACTAAAACCCATGAATTGCCCAGGTCACATCCTGATATTCAAACAAGGGATTAAAAGCTACCGTGACCTGCCGCTGCGATATGGTGAATTCGGTCAGTGCCACCGCAATGAGCCCTCGGGCGGTTTGCACGGCATCATGCGCGTTCGTGGCTTTACCCAGGATGATGGCCATATTTTCTGTACCGAAGAGCAAATCTTGGACGAGTGCGTCAACTACACAGCGCTCTTGCAAAAGGTTTACACAGATTTTGGTTTTAAAAACATCATCTACAAAGTAGCCACCCGTCCAGCACAGCGCATTGGTTCCGATGAGATATGGGACAAAGCCGAAGCTGCTTTGATTGAAAGTCTGAAAGCTTCGGGCTGCGATTATGAAATTACACCGGGCGAGGGCGCCTTTTACGGCCCCAAGATTGAATATACGTTGAAGGATGCGATTGGTCGTCAGTGGCAGTGCGGCACTATTCAGGTTGACTTCTCCATGCCAGAACGCTTGGATGCAGAGTATGTCGGTGAAGACGGTGCGCGCCACCGTCCTGTGATGCTGCATCGTGCGATTGTCGGTAGCCTTGAGCGCTTTATCGGTATTTTGATCGAGGAAAGCGCTGGCGCATTGCCCGTTTGGCTGGCACCAGTGCAAGTGTCTGTGCTCAATATCACCGATTCGCAGGCCGATTACTGTCGCGAAATTGTTGAAAAACTGAAAAAATCAATGCCCAATCAAGAGATTCGGGCTATTACTGACCTTCGAAATGAAAAAATAACGTATAAAATACGTGAGCATTCAATGCAGAAGCTGCCATACATACTTGTCGTGGGTGATAAGGAAAAAGCAGCTGGAACCGTTGCAGTGCGAGCACGAGGTGGAAAAGACCTCGGTGTGATGTCTCTAGATGAATTCATCCAATTAATCTCAAGCGACATTACGCATAAAACTGTGGTCTAAGTTATTTCATCTAAGACTCCATTTAATAAAGCCGCATATTGCACTTTTGCTACGCCTGTTGTAGATTAATTTTTGAAGGATTAATCCATCGCTACTGAATTTCGTGATCGCCGTCACCGAGAAGAACTCAAACATCGCCTGAACCGTGAAATTATGGCTCAGGATGTTCGACTCTCTGGTATCGAGAATGAGCCACTTGGGGTTGTTAGCCTCATGGAAGCTCTCCGTATGGCCGGTGAATTGGACGTTGACTTGGTTGAGATTTCTGCCACGGCAGTACCTCCTGTTTGCCGCCTGATGGACTATGGCAAATTTAAGTACCAAGAGCAAAAGAAGGCCGCAGAAGCCAAGGCCAAGCAGACGGTGATCGAGATCAAAGAGATTAAGTTTCGCCCGGGCACAGATGATGGCGACTACAACATCAAGCTGCGAAACATCAAGCGATTCCTTGCTGACGGTGATAAGTGCAAGATTACCTTGCGCTTTAGGGGCCGAGAAATAACTCACCAAGAGATCGGTATGGCCTTGCTTAATCGTATTCGCACCGAGTTAGGCGACCTGATTTTGATTGAGCAATTCCCCAAGTTGGAAGGTCGTCAGATGATCATGATGATTGCGCCAGGCAAGAAGAAAATTGCAAGTAAGCCTGCTGCAGAAACTCAGTCAGCTGCTAGCTAAAAAGTTTTGAAGACTGCCTTGTCTTGTACTTGGCAATCTTCGAATTAAGTGGTGTCCCAGGACACTGCTTATTGCAAAGAGTTAATTCTCTTTGCTTAAAAGTGGCTCGGGGCCAACAAGGCTGCAAGTAGTTTGCAGACGCCTCACGAGCACAATG
>CAIMHL010000232.1 GCA_903840825.1 uncultured beta proteobacterium | reverse complement strand
TATTGCTGCGGGTGTGCCCATCATGCTGTTCATCACGTTTACCTTGCTGATGCTGCAGCTGCACAGCTTTAGTCGGGCTATGTTGGTGTTTTTGACCGGGCCGATGGGGATTGCTGGTGTGGCAGGCGCTTTGTTGCTGCTAAACCGGCCTTTTGGCTTTGTGGCCTTGCTGGGCGTGATTGCGCTGATGGGCATGATTCAGCGTAACTCTGTCATTCTGATCGACCAGATTGAGCAAGACCGCGCCAGTGGGGTGCCGGCCTGGGATGCCATCATTGAGTCCACCGTGCGCCGGGCGCGCCCGATTGTGCTGACGGCTGCCGCCGCTGTGTTGGCCATGATTCCCCTGTCGCGCTCCGTATTTTGGGGTCCGATGGCTGTGGCCATCATGGGTGGATTGATCGTCGCCACCGTGTTGACCCTGCTGGCTTTGCCTGCAATGTATGCGGCTTGGTTCAAAATCAAACAAGTCGAACATTCCGCAGGCTAAAATAGCGGGTTGACCTATTTGACAAGTAGCGGTTTAAACAACCGCTACTTCAGATTTACTGCGCGGGTGGCGAAATTGGTAGACGCACCAGGTTTAGGTCCTGACGCTTGCAAGAGCGTGCCGGTTCGAGTCCGGCTCCGCGCACCACCATTGAGTATTTTCAGGGCAGTTTCAGCCACAAGGCGAGCTGTTTCCTTCACTAAATTAGGAGCATTACTATGGCAGTTACCGTTGAAACTCTGGAAAAGCTGGAACGAAAAATCACGCTCACCTTGCCTGTCGGCTTGGTGCAGGCTGAAGTGGCCAATCGTTTGAAAAAAATCGCACGCACCACCAAAATGGACGGTTTCCGTCCAGGTAAAGTGCCGATGAATGTCGTGACTCAGCGTCATGGCTACTCTGTTCATTTCGAGGTCATGAATGACAAAGTGGGCGAGGCTTTTGCCAACGCCGCCAATGAAGCCAAGCTTCGTGTTGCTGGCCAGCCCCGCATCACCGAGGCCGAGTCTTCACCAGAAGGCGAAATGGCCTTTGATGCGATTTTTGAAGTCTATCCAGAAGTCAAAATTGCTGACCTGTCCACCGCAGAAGTTGAAAAAATATCAGCTGAAGTGACTGACGCTGCCATTGACAAGACCCTCGACATTCTGCGCAAACAACGTCGTACCTTCGCTCAGCGTGCCCATGACGCCGCGGCTGAAGATGGCGATCGCGCAACCGTTGATTTCGAAGGCAAGATTGACGGCGAAGTGTTTGCCGGCGGTAAAGCCGAAGATTTCCAGTTCATCCTGGGCGATGGCCAGATGTTGAAAGAATTTGAAGAAGCCACACGCGGCATGAAAACCGGCGAAAGCAAGACTTTCCAGTTGGCTTTCCCTGCTGATTACCATGGCAAAGACGTCGCCGGCAAAACCGCTGACTTCATGGTGACCCTCAAGAAAGTTGAAGCTGCTCATCTGCCCGAAGTGAATGAAGCTTTGGCCAAGTCCTTGGGTATTGCGGATGCAAGCGTTGAAGGTTTGCGCGCTGATATCAAGAAAAACCTGGAGCGCGAAGTCAAATTCCGCTTGCTGGCCCGCAACAAGCAAGCCGTTATGGATGCTTTGGTGTCCAAGGCTGAGTTGGATTTGCCAAACGCCAGCGTTCAGTCTGAAATTGCCCGTTTGCTGGAAGGCGCCCGCGCTGACCTGAAACAACGCGGCATCAAAGACGCTGACAAAGCCCCAATTCCTGACGATGTGTTCCGCCCACAAGCTGAGCGCCGCGTGCGTTTGGGCTTGGTGGTGGCCGAGTTGGTTCGCTCCAACAGTTTACAAGCCAAGACCGAGCAGATCAAATCGCACATTGAAGAGCTGGCCGCCAGCTACGAAAAGCCAGCAGATGTGATGCGTTGGTATTACAGCGACAACAACCGCCTGGCCGAAGTCGAAGCCATCGTGATTGAAAACAATGTGACTGATTTCGTGATGGCACAAGCCAAGATCAGCGAAAAAACGGTGTCGTTTGATGAGTTAATGGCTCAAAACTAATCGATTTGCCGCCTTGAGCGGCTGAAATGGGGCTGGTGCCGGACTTGATGTCTTGCATTTAAGCCCCATTTTCTTTGAACCCTGTATTTTTCGGTACAGTAGCAGCCTATTTGGAGAAAACATGAACGTGCGATTTGGTGGAACTGAAACACAAGCCTTGGGCATGGTCCCCATGGTGATTGAGCAATCGGGTCGCGGTGAGCGGTCTTATGACATTTATTCGCGTCTTCTTAAAGAGCGCGT
>CAIMHL010000231.1 GCA_903840825.1 uncultured beta proteobacterium | reverse complement strand
CCGCCAGCAGCCTCGATGCGCATTGTTGGCGACATCATTGCCTACACCGCGCGCAACATGCCACGGTTCAATTCGATTTCGATCTCGGGCTACCACATGCAGGAGGCCGGCGCCAACCAGGCGCTGGAGTTGGCCTTCACCCTGGCCGACGGCAAGGAGTATGTGAAAACGGCCATAGCTACCGGTTTGAATGTGGATGAGTTTGCCGGACGGCTGTCCTTTTTCTGGGCAATCGGCATGAACTTTTACCTCGAAGTTGCCAAGATGCGGGCCGCGCGTCTGCTGTGGTGCCGCATCATGAAAGGTTTTGACGCCAAGTCGCCCAAGAGCCTGATGCTGCGGACCCATTGCCAAACCAGCGGCTGGAGCCTGACCGAGCAGGACCCGCACAACAATGTGGTGCGCACCACCATCGAGGCCATGGCAGCGGTGTTTGGCGGCACGCAAAGCCTGCACACCAACAGCTTTGACGAGGCCATTGCGCTGCCCACCGAGTTCTCGGCCCGGATTGCCCTCAACACCCAACTCATTATTCAGGAAGAGACTCATATCACCAGCGTGATCGACCCCTGGGCGGGTAGTTACATGATGGAAAAGCTGACCCATGACATGGCGGAAGCTGCCTGGAAGATCATCGAGGAAGTGGATGCCTTGGGCGGCATGACCCGCGCCGTGGACAGCGGCTGGGCCAAACTGAAAATTGAGGCGGCAGCGGCCGAGAAGCAGGCGCGCATTGATTCTGGGCGCGATGTGATCGTCGGCGTTAACAAATACAAACGCAAGACGCAAGACGCCATCGAGGCGCGCGACATTGACAACGTGGCGGTGCGCGAGGGGCAGATTCAACGCCTCCAGCAGGTCCGCGCTCAACGCGACACGGCCGCTGTGCGAGCTGCCTTGGATGCCTTGAGCTTTGCTGCGGGGCATGAGGGCAATTTGCTTGAACTCAGCATTGCCGCCATGCGCCTGCGCGCCACGGTCGGTGAAGTGAGCGACGCGCTGGAGCAGGCCTTTGGCCGTCACCGCGCCGACACGCACAAGGTCTCTGGCGTTTACGCCGCCGCTTACGATGCCGACAACAGCCACGCAGACACCATGGAATACTGGAACGCCCTCAAAGCCGATATCGCCGCCTTCGCCCAAGCGCAGGGCCGCCGGCCACGGGTCATGATCTCCAAGCTCGGACAAGACGGGCACGACCGCGGCGCCAAGGTGGTGGCTACCGCCTTTGCCGACCTGGGTTTTGATGTGGACATCGGCCCGCTGTTCCAAACCCCTGAGGAATGCGCCCGCCAGGCGATCGAGAACGATGTGCACGCAGTGGGTGTGTCAACCCTGGCGGCTGGCCATAAGACGCTGGTGCCAGCCATCATCGCCGAACTGAAAAAACAAGGCGGCGAGGGCATTATTGTGTTTGTCGGCGGTGTGATACCCCGCCAAGACTACGACTTTTTGTATGCGGCCGGCGTCAAAGGAATTTATGGGCCGGGCACGCCGATTCCGGTCAGCGCCAAAGACGTGTTGGCGCAAATTAAGAAAGCTTTGACAGAGCCAGAGGTGTAAAGTACATTTTGGTATATATCAAAAGTACATATCATTGGAAGGGGCCCGTCATGGCCACACTTACCTTACCCACAGCCAAAATCTTCACCACCGGACGCAGCCAAGCTGTGCGTCT
>CAIMHL010000230.1 GCA_903840825.1 uncultured beta proteobacterium | reverse complement strand
TTCAGGGTGTAGCCCAAAACTTCAATGGGCTCGTCATTGGACCCAATGGTCGCTAATTTTGATTTTCGATCTTCGCTTGATGTATTCAGCATGTTTGATATTCGCTGAAGTCTTAAGAGCTGAGTTAACTCCTTTTTGCCAGCTAATGAGGGTTGCCAAAATATAAAACTGCAAGATTTTTTTATATTTTGTGCTGCCTCTGCGAGCAATAAGCAACCTGCGCGCAGACCCCATAGCCATAACGGAGGTCTGTCCCTTTCTTCTAAATCGGGCTCAATATTAAGTTCCATCCAACCGTGGGCGTTCCTTATATCTTGGATCCAAGCTTTCCATGTGGCTTGCGAAAAATCTCCTTCACTGTCGCCGCAGCCCGATAGATCAATCTGAAGAACCGCAAATCCAGAATTAGCCAAGTCGATGGCTTGTCGCGCTGCGATGTGGCGTGACTTATTCATCTCCTCAGCAAAAGGATGAACATATAAAACCATGCCGAGTATATTTTCATTGTTGTTTAATTTTGGTGGATGATAAATACAAAAGCACCCAGTTGTGCTACGTTCATTGGGCATAAAAAATGGAATACGCGCCATACAGAGCGCTAGGCAGCGATATATTTTGCATTAACGAATGCCACCAAAGAGCCCACCGTAGCAAATGTTTCACTGTTTAAATCATCATCGTCAATAGTCAATCCGAGTTGATTTTCTAGTTCGATTATTAGCTGAATGACGCTCATAGAGTCCATCTCCGGTATTGAACCTAAAAGTGCGGTGCTCATTGAAAATATCGCTGAGCGACCATTCAAACCTAGAGATTCATCAACAATACGAAGAACCTTTTGTGTGATATTCAATTCAGACTCCCGTTACAACTGTTTACCGATTTGAGATTATTCTATGGTTTTAATGAGCCTGAGAATTGACATTAAGCAATCGCCTCTTTGAGATCTATCAATCGCCTTTTATATATATTTATGAATGAATCAACTTATCTCCACGATCTTGTTTCTATTTCAGCCCAGAGGAGTCCTTTGGATGTTGCACTTATTCATGGGGATTTACGTCTTACTTACGGAGATTTAAATTCAAGAATTGTTGCGTTTTCATCTGCCTTGATTCGTTGCGGCTCAAAACGTGGTGATCGAGTCGGCATATATCTGGACAAGTGTTTTGAAACAGTCATCGCATGCTTTGGCGCTGCCATGGCGGGTTGTGTATTTGTGCCCATCAATCCACTGCTCAAACCCGACCAAGTGGTCTACCTCATGCGTGATTGCAATATCCGAATTCTGGTTAGTACACAGGAACGTCGTTCAATGCTTGATAGCGTTCTTGATCAGTGTCATGACCTGTTCCAAGTGGTGATCGTGGGTCCAACGGTTGGGACTGAACCAACTGAAATGCACAAGTCGTGTGGCTATCGGGTCATCCACTGGCGTCAATGGTTAGAGGGCCCAGCGCTTCCTGGGTACTGCGTGATGGATACCGATATGGTGGCTATTCTCTACACCTCCGGCAGCACAGGGCAGCCCAAGGGGGTGGTGCTATCGCATCGCAACATGGTGGTGGGAGCCAAGAGCGTGGCCTCTTACCTAGAAAACAAGGCAAGCGACCGCTTGCTGGCTGTTCTGCCCTTGTCGTTTGATGCGGGGTTTAGCCAATTGACGACTGCTTTCCATTCGGGTGCCGCCGTGGTTTTGTTGAACTACCTCATGCCGCGGGATGTCCTCAGCATTCTGTGCAAAGAGCGCATCACGGGCCTGACTGCTGTGCCTCCTTTGTTTATCCAGTTAGCCGCCCTGGAGTGGCCGCCAGAGATCAGCACCCATCTGCGTTATTTTGCCAACACGGGAGGGCGAATGCCGCTTGAGGTGCTCACCGCCCTGCGCCAGCATTTACCCAAAGCCCAAGCTTTCCTCATGTATGGCTTAACGGAGTCTTTCCGGTCCACTGTCTTGCCCCCCACTGAGATTGACAGGCGACCAGACTCCATTGGCAAGGCGATCCCCAACGTTGAAATCGGAGTTATTCGTGACGACGGCAGTGCTTGTGGGGCTAACGAGCCCGGTGAATTGGTGCATCGGGGGGCCTTGGTGAGTCTGGGCTACTGGAACGATCGCATCAAAACCGCAGAGCGCTTTAAATTATTACCCGACAACTTTCCAGGGCGCACCGCAGGCTTGCCTTTGCCTGAATACGCGGTCTATTCGGGAGACACCGTGCGGCAGGACGCAGAAGGTTTTTTGTATTTCATCGGCAGAAAGGATGAAATGATGAAAGTCTCTGGCTATCGAATCAGCCCCAACGAGGTGGAGGAAATTTTGTACGCTACAAAAATGGTCGGGGAGTGTGTGGCTTTTGCGGTAGCTCATCCGGTGTATGGGTCTGCTATACATGTAATAGCTTCTCAAGCACATAAAGTGGGCTCTAGCACCGAAAATGATCTAAAAAAAGAGTGCCGTCTGCGTATGCCGAGCTACATGGTACCCGCGGGTATTCATTGGGTAAATGGCCCATTGGCGCGTAACCCAAATGGAAAACTTGATAGAAAAAAGCTGATTGCCGCTTGGCACGAGCAGCACCGGACCCCAGATGCGTCCATCGGGCCGCACCTAAGCGTAGCAAGCTTGTGAATGACGCAACGACCACGCGCTTGGTGCACGCGCCCTTGTCTCAGTTCCCCGTGTGTGAGGGAGAGCTAATGATTGGCGGTGTATCGCTCAGCGAACTGGCCGCAAGAGTGGGGCAAACCCCCTTTTATGCCTATGACCGTAGGCTCTTGCGTGAACGGGTGCGCATGCTGCGCCATGTGTTGCCTAAAGAAATGAAGCTGCACTTCGCCATGAAAGCCAATCCCATGCCGGCTGTGCTTGGGTTGATGGTGGGCTTGGTGGATGGGGTTGATGTGGCCTCGGCTGGCGAATTGAAGCTTGCACTCGATGCCGGCGCTGACCCCAAAGAAATCAGCTTTGCGGGGCCTGGCAAGCAAGCGTCAGAGTTACGACAAGCGGTCGCAGCGCGGGTTTTGATCAATGTGGAGTCATTTCGGGAACTTCCATTGCTGGCAAGCATAAGCAGCGATTTGGGCATGCCAGCGCGCGTGGCCGTACGCGTTAATCCAGACTTTGAGATCAAAGGATCGGGGATGAAAATGGGGGGTGGACCCAAACAGTTTGGTGTGGATGCAGAGAAAGTTCCTGAGTATTTACAAGCTATCAAAAAATATGGCTTAACTTTTGAGGGCTTTCATCTATTCGCCGGTTCACAAAATTTACGGGCTAAAGCCCTCTGCGAAGCCCAAGAAAAATCATATGAATTAGCTTTGCGCTTGGCTCAACACGCTCCATCAAGTATCAGAAGTTTGAACTTGGGCGGTGGGTTTGGTATCCCCTATTTCCCCGGCGAATTACCGCTTGATCTTGAGCCTATTTCAGTTAATTTAGCCCGCCTGCAGGCGCGGGCCAAGCAGGATTTTCCAGAGGCTGTACTGGTGATTGAGTTGGGCCGATATCTGGTGGGAGAAGCCGGAATTTACGTAGCCAGAATTATTGATAAAAAAATATCGCGCAACCATGTTTATTTGGTGGCTGATGGCGGCTTGCATCACCATTTATCAGCATCAGGAAATTTCGGTCAAGTGATTAGGAAAAACTATCCTGTAACCATCGGAAGCAAGGTGAATCATGCTGTAACAGAGCGTGTATCTGTGGTCGGACCGCTCTGCACACCTTTGGACTTGCTGGCCGACCAAATGGATCTGCCCAAAGCTGAATCGGGTGATTTGGTGGTTGTTTTTCAGTCAGGGGCTTATGGGGCAAGCGCTAGTCCGCAGGGATTTTTATCCCATCCACATTGCATTGAAGTTTTGGTTTGATCCCTTAAGTCACGGGTGTGTGAGCGATCAAGTGAATTTATGGAGAGTAAAAGTGATAAAAATATTTAATCATTATTTTCATGCGCGCACTGTATCAAGTATATTTTTTGATTTTCTTTTGTTGACATCACTATTTTTGATGTCAATTAAATATAACCTCACTCGATTATCAAGTCTATCCGAGAATTTTATATTCACCATCACATGTTTGACGCTTGGGATTTTAATTATAAACAGTGGACTTGGTTTTTATGAAAAAGTAAATAAAAAAACAACTAGAGAAATAAATATTAGAGGTTTTTTAGCCTTTTGCTTGTCTCTAGGATTAGCCTTTCTGACACTAAATTATTTACAAATAAATTTAGGTGATGAACGCGACTTGATTATCTCATTGATTACCTCTGTGTTTATGATGCTCGCTCACAGGCTTTATGCATTTCATGAAACACACACAGGATTTTTAAGACAAAGAATATTAGTCTATGGCTCTGGAAAAATAGCTCGTAGTATCGGCGAAAAATTGGTGGGTTACGACTCTAGTGTAGATTTGGTTGGCTACTAC
>CAIMHL010000229.1 GCA_903840825.1 uncultured beta proteobacterium | reverse complement strand
CCAGCGATGCTGTAGGTCAATCGGCTGCACTTTTTGGTTTTTTAGGCATTCCTGCACAGCAGCGCGCCCAAATAGGCGAGGCCGAGTTGATTCATCACTGCCTGCAACAACTGGTTCGTATGTTTGGCCCTCAAGCGGCTCAACCTGAATGGGTCAAGCTCAAAGACTGGGCGCAAGACCCACATACCGCAACTGCTGCAGACGCCTTGCCTGTCAACAGTCACCCAAGGCCTCAGCCCCGAGACTTGCCGATGCCTTGGCACGGTCTGGCTTTTTTGGCGGGTTCCGAGTTTGCGGATGACTTCAATGGCTATCTCGAGGGAGCCGTGCGTTCTGCCGAGCGGGCCGTTGAAGAGTGGCATGGGCATAGTCGAACCTAAAGGAGGTTCTGCACAACATTCACGAGTTCTGATCAACGTAAGCTAAGGTTTCTTTATTTTTGATAGCTGGTTAAGCAATCAGCACAAGGGCTAGAGCTTGTTTTTACTTGAATTAATGCATGAAAAGGCAGCGCGGTAATTAGTCCTTGTCAGGGCTGGGCGCCAAAGTTTTCCGGCATTTGAATGGCCACAACCTCACCCCGTGCGGTGGCGATGCCTGCCGCGTAGACGGTGGCTTCCACCACCACCTTGCGGCCCTTTATCTCTTTGATGCGGCCTCGAATTTCCAGCGTTTCTGTGATGGGTGTGGGCTTCAGAAAATCCACATGCAGCGAGCCTGTGACAAAGCGAAATGACGGCAGGGAATTCATCTCACGCCCCTCGGCGCGGTACATGGCCGCTGCTGCCGAGGCGGTGCCATGGCAGTCAATCAGCGAGGCCAAAAGGCCGCCATAAGTGAAACCTGGCACGGCGGTATGGTAGGGCTCGGGCGTGAAGTGGGTCACGGTTTCTTCACCATCCCAGAAAGTTTTGATGCGGTGACCGTGGTCGTTCTTTGCGCCGCAGCCGTAGCAGTGAGACAGGTTTTCTGGGTAGTAATCTTGAAATGCTTGCATGGTGTTTTTGGTAGTGTTTAGTTGATGAGGCAGGCCGTTGGCTGGTCAGTGGTCGTTGCGCAATTTGGCGTGAATGCGCCTTGTGGTCCGCCACACGGCCCAAAGTACCACCGGCACCAGCGCACCCACCGCTATCTCGGGGTTGATCGGCACGCCAGCCGCTTTGAGCGCCTTGCCACCGTAAAGCAGCAGGCTGATCACGTAGTAAGAGATGGCGGCAATCGACAAGCCCTCCACCGTGCTTTGCAGCCGCAACTGCAGTTCTTGCCCACGGGTCAGTTTTTCCAGAAGCTGCTGGTTTTGTGCTTCAGTGGCGATGTCAACCCGCGTGCGCAGCAAGGCGCTGGTGCGCGACACGCGCTCAGACAGGGAAGACAGGCGCTGGTCTGTGGCGGCCACGGTGGCCATGGCCGGGGCGAAGCGCCGTTGCATAAATTCGCCTAGTTTTTGCGTCCCGGGAATGGCAGTTTCGCGTAACTCGGTCAAGCGCTGGCCCACCAGCGTGTCATACGCCCGGGTGGCAGAAAAACGGTAGTTGTGCTCGGCGGTGGCGCGCTCCACGCGCGCAGCCAGCGAAACCAGGGTGTCT
>CAIMHL010000228.1 GCA_903840825.1 uncultured beta proteobacterium | reverse complement strand
TGGGCGCGGGCTATGCCGTGAGCGAGATGGTGACAAGTCGGCCTGATTTGTGGGATACCCTGAAAACCTCGCGCCGTGCCAACCACGAAGGTGAACCCGGTCCGATCGCCGTTCAAATCGCGGGCACCGATGCCTTGATGATGGGCGAGGCTGCGGCTTACAACATCGACCGGGGCGCGCAAATCATTGACATCAACATGGGTTGCCCAGCTAAAAAAGTGTGCAACAAGTGGGCCGGCTCAGCCCTGATGCAAGACGAGGCGTTGGCTTTGAGCATCATTGAGGCCGTGGTGGCGGTAGCGGCCCCGCGCGGTGTGCCGGTCACCCTCAAAATGCGCACCGGGTGGTGCCAGGCGCAAAAAAATGCGGTGGTGATCGCGCGCGCTGCCGAGCAGGCCGGCGTGCAGATGATCACCGTGCACGGGCGCACCCGCGAGCAGGGCTACAAAGGGTTTGCTGAGTACGACACCATTGCCGCGGTCAAAGCTGCGGTGCGCGTGCCCGTGGTGGCTAATGGGGATATTGACTCGCCTGAAAAAGCCCTGGAAGTGTTGGCTGCCACCCAAGCCGATGCCGTCATGATTGGCCGCGCCGCGCAAGGTCGCCCCTGGATTTTTCGTGAAATGGCGCACTTTATGGCCACGGGCCAGCACCTTGCGCCGCCCTTGGTGGGCGAGGTCAAGCACCTGCTGATTGAGCATTTGCACGACCACTACACGTTGTATGGCGAGTACAGTGGCGTGCGCACGGCGCGAAAGCACATTGGTTGGTATATCAAAACTTTGCCCGGTGGTGAGGCCTTCAGGGCCACGATGAATTTGATCGAAGACTGCAACCAGCAAGCGCAGGCAGTGGCTGATTTTTTTGATGAGTTGAACACCCATACGGATCGGATGCCGACCGCGGTGGGGCAAGGATTACCCATGAAGCAAGAAAAATTGAGTGAGACCTCTGCATGAGCCATATGCACATCGAAGAAAGCGTACGCAACAGCCTGCAAAGCTATTTGCGTGATTTGGGCGCCAGTGAGCCCGATGACATGTACAACATGGTGGTCAATGTGGTGGAAAAACCGCTGCTTGAAATCGTCATGCAGCACGCCGACAACAACCAGTCCAAAGCTGCCCAGTGGCTCGGCCTGAACCGCAATACCCTGCGCAAAAAACTACTCGAACACAAGCTGATTACCTGATCCGTTTTCCGTCAAGACGACACGACTTTCCCCGCCATTGCGAGCGAAGTGCGGCAATCCAAATTCTTTCTTAATTTTTAACTTTCACCCCAACCGATGAACGCACTCCTTTCCGTCTCTGATAAAACCGGCATCCTTGAACTCGCCCAAGCCCTGCACGCGCAGGGCATCAAGCTCTTGTCTACGGGTGGCACTGCCAAGCTGCTCTTCGATGCTGGTCTGCCTGTGACCGAGGTGGCTGACATGACCGGTTTCCCCGAGATGTTGGACGGCCGCGTGAAAACGCTGCACCCCAAGGTGCATGGCGGCCTGCTGGCCCGGCGCGATCTGCCCGAGCACATGGCCGCCATTGCAGCGCACGGCATCGACACCATTGACATCCTGGTGGTCAATCTCTACCCGTTTGAAGCCACGGTGGCCAAAGCCGGTTGCACTTTAGAAGACGCCATCGAGAACATCGACATCGGCGGCCCCGCCATGGTGCGCAGCGCAGCCAAAAACTGGAAAGACGTGGCCGTGTTGACCGACGCCTCGCAGTACGCCCAAGTGCTCACCGAGCTCAACAACGGCGGCTTGACGCTTAAAACCAAGTTTGCCCTGTCCGTGGCGGCGTTCAACCGCATCAGCCAGTACGACGGTGCCATCAGCAACTATTTGTCCGCCATCAACTTTGAAGAGGGCAACAACACGCCCGTGCTGCAAGCCTTCCCGGCGCAAGCCAATAGCCAATTTATCAAGCTGCAAGACCTGCGCTACGGCGAAAACCCGCACCAGCAAGCCGCCTTCTACCGCGACTTGCACCCCGCTGCAGGCTCGCTGGTCACGGCTGTGCAGTTGCATGGCAAAGAACTCAGCTTCAACAACATCGCCGATGCCGATGCCGCTTGGGAATGCGTGAAAAGCTTTGATGCTTCAAAAGAAGCCGCCTGTGTCATCGTCAAGCATGCCAACCCCTGCGGTGTGGCGGTGGGTATGGATGCGCTGGAGGCTTACAACAAAGCCTTCCAGACCGACCCCACCTCTGCCTTTGGCGGCATCATTGCCCTTAACCGCACGCTCGATGAGCGCGCGGCACTGCAAATCTCCAAGCAGTTTGTCGAGGTGCTGATGGCCCCTGACTTCACGCCCGAGGCGCTTGAGGTGTTCAAAACCAAGGTTAATGTGCGGATTTTGAAAATCAGCCTGCCCGCCGACGGCAGCCAAGGCCGCAACGTGATGGACATCAAACGGGTGAGCTCCGGCCTGCTGATGCAAACCGCCGACAACCATGAGCTGACCCTGGCCGACCTCAAAGTCGTCACCAAAGTTCAGCCCACCGCCGAGCAGTTGCAAGACCTGTTGTTTGCCTGGAACGTGGCCAAGTTTGTCAAGAGCAACGCCATTGTGTTTTGCAAAGGCGGCATGACGATGGGCGTGGGCGCCGGCCAGATGAGCCGCCTCGACTCCGCGCGCATCGCCAGCATCAAGGCCCAGCACGCCAACTTGTCACTCGTTGGCACCGTGGTGGCCAGCGACGCTTTCTTCCCCTTCCGGGACGGCCTCGATGTGGTGGTGGACGCAGGCGCTTCCTGCGTCATCCAACCCGGTGGCTCCATGCGCGACCAGGAAGTGATCGACGCCGCCGACGAGCGCGGCGTGGCGATGGTGTTCAGTGGCGTGCGCCACTTTAGGCATTAATTTATAAGCTAAATAGGCCGCTAGCCCCTTGGGGCTGTGCTTGGCTAGCTATTTAATTTAAGTCTACCGATAGTACAACTATTTGGTATTTGAACTAAGTTTGACGACTTGGGTTTTAAGTTTAAAATCCTCCCGTAATGGGAGAATTGTTAATGCGGGTGATTGCCAAAAGCTCTTTGGTTAACTTTTGGAGTCAGCCGCAGGGTGCCGATGCCAAGGCGGCGCTGCAAAGCTGGTACGACGAGGCCATCAAGGCTGACTGGAAGACGCCACAGCACGTTAAAGACCAGTACAGAGGCGCCAGTATTTGTGGCAATAACCGGGTGGTTTTTAACATCGGCGGCAATAAGTACCGCCTGATTGTGGAGATGCAATACCGAGTCGGGATCGTATGGGTTAAGTTCATCGGAACGCATGCTCGCTACGACCAAATTAATGCGGAGACTATCAATGAATATTAAGCCCATCAGAAGCGACGACGATTTACGCGCTGCTTTCCAAAGACTGGAATTGGTGTTCCAGGCACAAGCGGGGACGCCGCAAGAAGATGAAATGGAGATCCTTGTCACGCTCATTGAGGCTTACGAGCGCAAACATTTCCCGATGACTTCAGCTGATCCGGTTGATGCCATTAAATTTCGATTGGAGCAACAGGGACTGACGCCAAAGGATTTGGAGCCTTACATCGGATCAAGCGGACGCGTCTCTGAAGTGTTGTCCCGCAAGCGAGGATTAAGCCTTCGGATGGTCAAGCGCTTGCATGACGGGCTGAACATCCCTTATGAAAGTCTTCTGGCTGCGTAGCGTCAAGGCCCAGCGCACCAGCTTGTTTCCTCGCTGAGCACCTCAAGCCATCACCGCCTCAATCTGCCCCAGCGACGATTTGACGGTGTCCATGGCCCTCTGCAATTCATCAAAAAGAAGCGGCAGGTTTTCAGTTTTTTCGTCCAGCATGGCCGCCTCTGCCGTGGCTGCCAAGCGCGACAAATCGGGGGCTTGCAGTGAACCGGCGACACCGCTCAAGTCATGCATCAACGCAATGGCCTCGTTGGCGTTACCCGTTTTGAAATGACCGCGAGCCTTCACCACATGGTTGCCTTGCTGCGCCATAAACTTGTGCAGGAGCTGGCTGTAGCGTTCATGGTTGCCGCCAAAAATCTTCAACGCTGCCTCTAAATTCAGGCCGGACAAGGTTAGGTCAGCTACCGGGTTTGAGGTCTTGGCGGCGGGACTTGCCTGGTGACGCAAGCCCACGGCCTTTGTCACGACGTCGAACAAGGCGAGCACATCGAGTGGTTTGACCAAATGCCCCGTCATGCCCGCCAGGCGGGATTTCTCCCGGTCTTGGGGGCGGGCATGGGCCGTGAGCGCGATGATGGGCAAATCTTTGATTCCCAAGGTTTCCCGAATCACTTGGGTTGCGGTGTAGCCATCCATCACCGGCATTTGAACGTCCATCAGCACGGCATCGAAATGGACGCCTGACGATTGCAAGGCGTCAACCGCCAGTTGGCCGTTGCCGACCAGCTTGACCTGGGCGCCGGCGCTTATCAATAGTTGCTCAATCACTTCCCTGTTCAACTCGTTGTCCTCGGCCACCAGCAAATGCAAGCCCGCCAAGGGTTTTTTGATCGTTGGTGGTGCCACTGCAACCACGGCGGTGTCCGGCGCCAAGGCGCTGGTCACCGCCTTGAGTAGGCTGCTGGCGGTGAGCGGCTTGGCAATGATGCCGTCGGTGTTGAACTCAGCACTGGCGGTGACCGCTCGCTCGATCTCTGCGAGGGCGACCATCAAGACGACTGGGGGGAAATCAAGCGCCGGGGTTTGCTGAACTTTTCTAAGCATGGCCAGGCCGTCCATGTCAGGCATGTGCCAGTCCAGCAGCAACAAGTCAAAGGCTGCGCCATTCCCGGTACTTTTCAGCAAGGCCTGCAAGCCGGCGCTAACCGAGTCCACCGCCTGGGCTTGCCAGCCCAACTGGCGGCAGGTTTGTGCCAACACATCGCGCACCAGCGGGTGGTCGTCCACAATCAAAATCTTCAAGCCGGTTGGGGGGCGAGCATCAGCACCAACGCCAATGAAAACACCCTCTCCAAAATTTGGCATTGTCGTTTCAAGGTCTAACCTGACAGGCAGCGTCAAGAAAAACTCCGTGCCTTGCCCCAGCGCACTGTGCACCTCAAGCGTCCCCTGCATCAGCGTGCTTAGGCGCTTGCTGATGGCCAACCCCAAGCCGGTTCCGCCATACAAGCGACTGGTGGACTCATTGGCTTGGGTAAAACTATTAAAAATCAGCTTCTGGGTTTCCTCGGTCATGCCAATGCCGGTGTCGCACACACAAAACTGCAAGGTAAGCTGGCTCGCGTCCACCGCATGGCGTCCGGGGAGCGCGCGGACCCTGACCACAATCTCACCTATCTCGGTGAATTTAACCGCATTGCTGATCAGGTTGAGCAAGATTTGCTGCACGCGCAAAGCGTCGCCAAACAACTTGTCGGGCACATCCGGGGCCACGTCCAGCACCGGCTCGGTCGGTTTAACGCCCACGCTGACGCCCAGAACCGAGGCGGTTTTGTTGAGCAGGTCGTGCAAGGAGAAGGGGGCATTTTCCACATGCAACTCATTGGCCTCGATCTTCGATAAATCCAGAATGTCGTCAATCAAGGTACGAAAGGTGTTGGCGGACAACTGGATTTTTTCTGCATAGTCGAGTTGACGCCGGTTCAAGGGCGACTGCGCCAGCAAGCCTGCCAAACCGATGACCGCATTCAGGGGGGTGCGCAGTTCATGACTCATGTTGGATAAAAATTCGCTTTTAGCCAGGTTGGCGGCGGTGGCCTGCTGTTGGGACTCGGCCAGGGCTTGCGTTGACAGTTTCTCTGTTGTGATGTCGGTGTACGTGAGCAATATCCAGTCGTCTGCGATACGCTGGCCGCCAATGGCCAGATAAGTGCCGTTGTATTGGCGTCGCTCAAAGTGAACGGTCTCTTGTGTTGCCATGATCTCAAGGAATCCGGCTAGTACCGATTCATAGGCCTGGCCCGGGTGGTCACCCCGGTCGCAATTGAAGCGGACGATCTCGGAAAAATTCAAATCTGCCTGCGCCATCAGTTCAGGCGGGTAGTCCAGCAGGCGGCTATGCAGCTTGTTTTTCAGAACCACTTGTCGCGCCTTGTCCAAAACCAGAACACCGATAGGCAAGGATTCCAAAACATCATTCAGGAAGCGGTTGAGATGGTCGAGTTGTTGCTGGCGAGCCTTGTTGACTCGGTTGTCGACCAGGGTGCTTCGGGTGGCGACAAACTCACCTTGCGCATCACGGATGATGTTGGCACTGAGTAAAAAAGCAATGCGGGAACCGTCCTTGCAGGTGATGTCATATTCAACGTCCGAAACATGGCCATCACGTTGAAATTGCGGATACACCTGATTGAACTTGGTCAAGTTTTCTGAATCAAGAAATTCGCTCATGTGGTGCCCCAGGTACTCTTCGCGGGTGTAGCCCAGTAAATTAAGTTCCGTCTGGTTGACCTCGACCAGTCGCCCCTGCTCATCCAGCGAGTGATAGCCGCAAGGGGCCTGGTTGTAGAGATCCGACAGTGCATGCGTGCGCTCTTTGACTTTGGACTCCAGGGTCCAGTTGAGTTGCATGAGCGCCAACTCGCTGTTGCGCAAGTGTTGATAGGCTGTCTGTGCCTCGTTTGTTTTGAGGGCCAATTGCTGCGCACTGTCAGCCATCGCCACCATCACTTCGTTGGCCTCGCTAAAGTAGACTTTGGGCGCCGAGAGTGGTTTGCCGGCGATCAAGTCCCGGGCTGGCAAGGTCAGGCCCGTCACCGAGCTGGTGATCCGGCGGCCCAGAAACAGGGCCATCGCAACCCCAAGGCCAAACAACAAGAACAACGCCAAGCCCAATAAACTCGCCTGGCCTATCAGTGCCGCTTCCAACTGTTGGCGGGGAATGCCAATGCCGATCCGCCACCTTATATTGGGTGCGGTGCTAAATACCCCTAGCACTGGAATGCCGTCGTTGGTCACCATGTTAAAGCTGCCTTCGTTTGAATTGGCGGCTTGGACAAAGGAAATGGCGGCGGCTTTTTTCCCGATAAATTCTTGAGGATTATGGCTTCGGGCCGCAATGGTGCCCGTGCTGTCAAAGATACTGACGATCCACTCTTTGGGTAAATTTTGCTGGCGAAGCAGGTCATTCAAATACTCATATCTGAAGCCAATGCTCAGTGCATAAATGACTTTGCCTTCGTGCAGCACGGGCACGGCCATGGAGATGGTGGGTTTGCCACTAAGGCCCCCGGTGACGACATCGGAGGCCACGGACTGCCCGGTCGCAAACACCTGGCGCAATTGCCCGAGGTTGCCGTAAAGTGGCAAAGGGTTTCCAAAGCCGATCAGGGTGTTGACAACTTCTTGCCCTTGCGCGTCACTCACCACCACATTGCCATTCAATTTAACCTTCGCCAAGGCGGCAATGGCCTCGCTTTGAAACAGGGATAGCTTGTTGACCCTCAGTGAGGGGGCTTGGGAAAGCATCAACGCGACCGTTTCTGCTTGATTAAATTTCTGATCCAACTCCAGGGCGAGTGCGCGTGCCGACTGAATGGCTGCCTTTTCAAGCTCTGCACGGTCCTCCTGGACGTGAATGAAAAACAGGTAAATGGTTCCGATCATCAAGGGGAGCATGCACCCGATCACCAGCCACACGATGAGTTTGCGTGCTGAGGGCAGGTTATGTACTCTCATCACGCCCGCCTGCACGGGTGGGTGGGGGGGGTGAGGGGCGGCTCGTCCCACCCTGATACACATACTCTACGCGTTGCTTATCCATTGGCTTCCTCATCACATCAAGACAAAGCCCTGATTGCTTTATTTAAATATCTATTTAAATTTTGGCAATGATAGGCTGCTTGGTTGACGGGTAACTGAACGCAAGGAGAACGAGAGTCGCATGGGTGATGCCCAGCCCGTCACTGCGTACATGGACGGAACGGGGTGAGGGGCGCAGTGATGGCCCCTAGGCAGAGGTTAATTTTTAATAAAATAAGCCTCTAGACCTTTAAAGACGTGCTTTACCAGCTTCTTTTTTTATAGCAGCTTAAACACCTCAGCTGCCGCCGCCACAGTCTCAGCAATATCAGCCTCGGTGTGGGCGGCGCTGATGAAGCCGGCTTCATACAGGGCTGGGGCGACGTAGACACCGCGGTCCAGCAGGCCGTGAAACAGGGTGTTGAAGCGCTGGTTGTTGGTGGTCATGACCTTGGCGTAGTTTTGCGGCAGGTCTTTGAATAAGAAAAATCCAAACATGCCGCCCTCACTGTCCGCGCTGAAGGGCACGCCTGCGGCATCGGCTGCGGCTTTCAGGCCGGTGGTCAGCAGCTGGGCTTTGCGTGACAATTCAGCATAGAAACCGGGTTTTTTTATCTCGCGCAAGGTGGCCAGACCGCAGGCGGTAGCCACCGGGTTGCCTGACAAGGTACCGGCCTGATACACGCCTCCCAGGGGAGCTAGGTGTTCCATGATGCCCCGCTTGGCCCCAAAAGCCGCTAGGGGCATCCCGCCGCCAATGACCTTGCCCATCACTGTGATATCGGGCTCGAAGCCGGGAATGTCTCGGGCATAGACGCTTTGCGCGCCACCCAGCGCTACCCTAAACCCCGTCATTACCTCGTCAAAAATAAAGAGGGCGCCGTACTCGGTGCACAGCTCGCGGCAGCGTTTTATGAAGGGTACCGAGGCGCGCACAAAGTTCATGTTGCCGGCAATGGGCTCGATCATCACGCAGGACAACTCGCGCCCGTGCAAAGCAAAGGCTTCTTCCAGCTGGGCAATATGGTTGTACTCCAACACCAGCGTGTGCTGCACCACCTCGGGCGGTACACCCGCGCTGGTGGCGTGGCCGAAGGTAGCCAGGCCAGAGCCGGCCTTGACCAAGAGCGCATCGGCGTGGCCGTGGTAGCAGCCTTCAAACTTGATGATTTTGCTGCGCCCGGTGGCACCCCGCGCTAGGCGGATGGCGCTCATGGCGGCTTCGGTGCCGGAGCTGACCAGGCGCACCATGTCCATGGAGGGCATGACTTTGAGGATTTCTTCGGCCAACTCGACCTCGCGCTCGGTGGGCGCGCCATAAGAGAAGCCTTCTAGCACGGCGTCTTGCACCGCTTTCACCACGGCGGGGTGGCCGTGGCCCAAAATCATCGGCCCCCAGGAGCCGATGTAGTCAATGTAGCGCTGGTCGTTGGCGTCCCAAAAGTAGGCGCCTTGGGCGCGCTTGACAAAACGCGGGGTGCCACCGACTGCCTTGAAGGCCCTGACCGGTGAGTTCACACCGCCGGGGATGACCCGTTTGGCGCGCTCAAAAAGGGTCTGGTTGTGGTCAGTGTTTGGTGTCATTGGGGTTGAAGTCCATGTTGGAGATAAAAGCAGAGAGGGAGGGGGCGAGGGTTTCGCCCACTTCGGTTTCGGTTTCGTCGTCAGGCTGCGCCCAAAACAGGCGGTCGGGTAACACATGGCCCATGCCCGGGCGAAAGCCGCCAGCCAAGCATTGGTCCAGGTAGCTGAGCGCCTCGGTAAATGATTCGTTCAAGTCATCGCCGCTGGCCAGCAGGGCGGCCAGGGCGGCTGACAAGGTGTCGCCTGCGCCGGCGTAAACCGCGTCAAAGCGTTCAAATTTTTCACACGCCTCGGTGGCGTCCGGGCTGGCCAGGGTGTTCTCGATAAATTGGTCGGGCAACTGAAGGCCGGTTACCAGCGTGTAAGACACGCCCAATTCACCGGCCGCACGGGCAATATCGCGCGCTGTGGGGGGGCTCTCGGCACTCCAGTCGGGCAGCAGCCAGCGCCACAAAGTAGCCAAGTTGCCCACCAGCACCGTGGTTTGAGGCAGCAGCAGTTCTTTAAACGCGTCCAAATAGGCGTCTATCTGGGCCTCGTTCCACCAAGATAAATCAGGCATGTAGGCCACCACGGGTACATCTTCGTAATCTGAGGCGATGCCCGCCACCACACTGATGTTTTCCGGAGAACCCACAAACCCAACCTTGATGATCTGCACTTCCACGTCTTCCAGCACCGCGCGGGCCTGTTCGGTAACGGCTTCATCGCCAAAGCAAAAGTGTTCGAAAATCTCCCCAGTGTCCCGGGCATAGGCGCCGGTCACGATGGGCAAGGCGTGCGCCCCCACCGAGGCAATGGCGGTGACATCGGCGGCGAGTCCGCCGGCACCGCTGGGGTCGTTGGCGTTGAAGACCATCACGCAGGCCGTGCGCAAGGGTGTGGTGTCTTCGGCAATAGGGGAAATCGAGAGTGGTGACATGGGCGAACCGGTGAACTTCTTCAGGCAGAATATCAGAGCTTAGGGGCGTGTGCGGCAAATATGCGGCACAACCCTATTAATATTCATTTCATTTTATGAGAAGGCGTCGTTAGCTGTGATCGAAACCAAAACCTGGATGTGCCTGATTTGCGGCTGGATTTACGATGAAGCGACCGGCGACCCTGCCAGCGGTATCGCCCCTGGCACCGCTTGGAGCGACGTGCCGATCAACTGGACCTGCCCTGAATGTGGTGCGCGCAAGGAAGATTTCGAGTTGGTCCAACTCTGATAACCCAAGGGTAGACAAGATCCTTCTTCAACCGTGGTGCTCAAAATCATGCAGATTCAAGCCTCCCTGAATGTTAAAGAAGTTGCCACACGGGCGCTTTTTGATCGCCATGTTTTAAGCGTGATCCGGACAGGCGATGCTGCAGCGGCAAAGTCGCTGAGCACCATGAGCCTGGGTTTTGCCAGCGCGCAAAGCGAGGAGGAGCCCCGTGTTTTCTGGCAAGTGGGTGCCGCCTATTTCGAGGCCATTGCTTTGGGCCTGTGCCCCTTGACGGTCGAATCAAAGCGCACCACCGGTCAAATCTTGTTGCAGTACCGCGCCTTGCAGTCGGGGGATTTGTCGGGTTTGAAACCTGTTGTGCAAGAGATGGTTTTTTACTGCGCCCAAGCTGAACCCGCCCCTGGGCTTGATGCGCCCAGCCTGAGCGCCATGCGAGACAGCTTTGGTTTGGCAAAGCCATCACCGCCCTTGGTTGAAGAAGACCAGTTCAAGGTCATTGGCGACTTGCGGATCGGTGTGGCGGCGTTTAATATTTTTCTCAATGAGGCGGATGAATGGTCGCGCCACTTGGTGACCGAATTGAACGAATGGTCTTTGGAGTTGGACCGGCCGGTGCCAAGTGACAC
>CAIMHL010000227.1 GCA_903840825.1 uncultured beta proteobacterium | reverse complement strand
AGTCGCTGCTGCCTTCTCACCGGTTCAGGCGCAAACCACACCCATTAAATTCCAGTTGGACTGGCGCTTTGAAGGCCCAGCCGCCTTCTTTCTGACCCCAGTTGCCAAGGGCTATTTCAAAGCGGCCAAGTTGGATGTGGCGGTAGATGCAGGCAGCGGCTCTGGCGCGGCGGTCAATCGTGTGGCCTCAGGCGCATATGACATGGGCTTTGCCGATATGGCCGCGCTCATGGAGTTTCACGCCAACAACCCCGATGCCCCCAACAAGCCGGTGGCCGTGATGGTGGTTTACAACGACACACCCGCGTCGGTCATGGCTTTAAAGAAATCCGGCATCAAAACCCCAGCTGACCTGAATGGCAAAAAACTCGGCGCTCCCGTGTTTGATGCGGGCCGCCGTGCCTTCCCTATCTTCTCCAAAGCCAACAACATCACCGGCGTGCAATGGACCGCCATGGACCCCCCTTTGCGTGAAACCATGTTGGTGCGCGGTGATGTGGACGCCATCACCGGCTTCACCTTCACCTCGCTGCTTAACTTGGAAGCCCGTGGCGTCAAGGCCGAAGACGTGGTGGTGTTGCCCTACCCTGACTTTGGCGTCAAGCTGTATGGCAACGTGATCATTGCCACGCCCAAAATGCTCAAGGAAAACCCTGCAGCAGTCAAAGCTTTTCTGCAAGCCTTTACCAAAGGCATGAAAGACGTGATCAGCAACCCCGCACTGGCCATTGCCGACGTGAAAGCACGCGACGGCATCATCAATGTAGAGCTTGAAACACGCCGACTAAAGCTGGCGCTTGATACCGTCATTAACACCCCCAATGCCCGAATGGAAGGATTTGGCCAGGTCAGCGGTCCTCGCCTTTCACTGATGGCCTCCCAGGTGTCGGACGCTTTTGGCACAAAAACGCGCGTTAATCCTGATGCCGTTTGGAATGGCGCCTTCCTGCCCACTAAAGCAGAGCTCAATATCCTTACCAAAAAATAAAAATGAGTGAAGCGCCCTCCCCTTGGTTTGTTGATTTTCAAGACGTCTGGTTGGCTTACAACGAAGACTTGCTCAAACAAAATCACTTTGCGGTAGAGGCGATTGACCTCAAGGTGCGACAAGGCGAGTTCATCTCCATCGTGGGGCCTTCGGGTTGTGGCAAGTCCACCTTCATGAAGCTGGCCACGGGGCTCAAAATGCCCTCAATGGGCAAAATTCTGATTGACCAGCAGGCGGTCACGGGGCCACTCAAAATTTCTGGCATGGCTTTTCAGTCGCCCTCGCTTTTGCCTTGGCGCACCACGGTGGACAACGTGTTGCTACCACTTGAAATTGTGGAGCCCTACCGCAGTAATTTCAAAGCCAAGCGCAAAGAGTACGAGGAACGCGCCCGCAAACTGCTGCAAAAAGTGGGCTTGGCGGGCTATGAAGACAAGTTCCCCTGGGAGTTGTCGGGCGGCATGCAGCAGCGCGCCAGCATTTGCCGCGCCTTGATTCATGAGCCCAAAATGCTGCTGCTTGACGAACCCTTTGGCGCGCTTGATGCCTTTACCCGCGAAGAGCTGTGGTGCATCTTGCGCGACCTGTGGACTGAGCAACAGTTCAACGTTATTTTGGTGACGCATGACCTGCGCGAATCTGTATTTTTGGCCGACACGGTGTATGTCATGAGCAAAAGCCCGGGCCGCTTTCTGGTGAAGAAGGCGATTGATTTACCTCGCCCGCGTGACCTTGAAATCACCTACACCCGCGAATTCACCGATATCGTGCACGAACTGCGTGGCCATATTGGTGCCATGCGCCAAACTGGTGCACCACTCACCACACCGGGGAAATAATGAATAAGAAACAAATTGAACTGTGGTCGCCCTGGATCCTGCTGGTGGCGGTATTGCTGATTTGGCAAATTATTTGCTCGGCCTTCAATGTGTCGGAATTTATCTTCCCCAGCCCTGTGCGCATTGCCAACCAGTTCTGGGAATACAAGGAAATCATTGCGGGCCACGCTTGGCGCACCTACTGGGTGACGATGGCGGGCTTTGGTATTGCCATTGTGGTGGGCGTTTTGCTGGGCTTTGTCATTGGCAGCTCGCGGCTGGCTTACGCGGCGGTGTACCCGCTCATGACGGCGTTTAATGCCCTGCCCAAGGCCGCCTTTGTGCCTATTTTGGTGGTGTGGTTTGGCATTGGTGCTGGCCCCGCCATTCTTACGGCATTCCTCATCAGCTTTTTCCCCATCATGGTGAATATCGCCACCGGCTTGGCTACCTTGGAGCCCGAGCTGGAAGACGTGTTGCGTGTTTTGGGTGCCAAGCGTTGGGATGTGCTGGTCAAGGTGGGCTTGCCGCGCTCTATGCCTTACTTTTACGGCTCGCTCAAAGTGGCCATTACGCTTGCCTTTGTGGGCACTACCGTG
The DNA here is from genome assembly GCA_903840825.1 of uncultured beta proteobacterium. Taxonomy (GTDB): domain Bacteria; phylum Pseudomonadota; class Gammaproteobacteria; order Burkholderiales; family Burkholderiaceae_C; genus Rhodoferax. The sequence goes on along the minus strand of CAIMHL010000227.1, from coordinate 926 downwards.
TCTGAGATGACAGCGGCTAATGAGGGCATTGGCTACCTGCTGATCTCGGCGGGATCTGCCATGCAAATGGGCTTGGCTTTTGCGGGCTTGGTGGTGGTGGGGGCTATGGCGATGGTGATGTACGAGCTGTTTAGTGCTATTGAGAAGCACACCACAGGCTGGGCACACCGCAGCACACAAGGCGCCTGATCAGCACCCAACAACCGGATGACCTGGCACGCCCAACTAGACATCGACTACGCAAAGTCATCAGGCCGCACCGTAGCGCGCCATCTTCACACCGGGCCACTGCGGGTGCTGCAAAGCCTCTACCCAGAGGGCGACGCTATTTGCCACAACGTGCTGGTTCACCCCCCCGGTGGCTTGGTGGGGGGCGACACGCTGGACATCAATGTGCGTGTCAGTGGTAAGGCTCACGGTCTGATCACCACGCCGGGCGCTACCCGCTTTTACCGCTCCAGCGGTGAAGCGGCCATTCAGCGCGCCCACCTCACACTAAGCGATCAGGCGCGGCTGGAGTGGCTGCCCCTTGAAGCCATTGCCTTTAATGACTGCCAGGCTGAAAACCACCTCACCCTCTCGCTGGCCCCCGAGGCTGAATTCATGGGCTGGGACGTCACGGCCTTTGGCCTGCCGCTGGCGCAGCAACCCTTTGAGACGGGTCAGTTTTTGCAGCACATCGAAGTGCCGGGCGTCTGGCTGGAGCGCGGCCTCATCCGGGCGGACGACCAGCGCTTGATGAACAGCCCACTGGGCCTGGCAGGCCAGCGCTGCATGGCATCCTTGTTCTTTGTAGCAGGCAGCAAACTAGAGCGAAACCGCCGCGCCCAAGCGCTAGAGGTGGCGCGCGACGTGATTGAAAAACACGAATTGCGCCTCAGCGCAGGCGCCACCAGCCCTGATGGGCAGGTGGTCATTGTTCGCGT
>CAIMHL010000226.1 GCA_903840825.1 uncultured beta proteobacterium | reverse complement strand
GCTCAGATGGCATCAGTGCCAATCGCTACAAGATCTATGGTGATTTGTACGCGGAGTTAAGCCAGGCCAGAAAATACTGAGTACCCATATAAGCAGCATCAGCGCCAATAAACCGCTTCATTATTAATAGCTGCTCAAGCATACGCAGAGGTCTTCTTAAGCCAATTACCCCTTAATTAGCCTAGTAAACGTGCCAGCGTTAAAAGCGCCAGCAATACCATCCACATCACCACGGTGCGCCAGACCAAGCCAACAATAACGGCCAAATGTGCAAGTTCGGGCGTTTGGCCTGAAGTTAACTCACTCGCCTTTTGATGGGCTTCTTTCGAAGCATCCGCTGGGGAGGTCGTCGTTGCGACGCCTTCCCCTAGCCTGATGTTGACTGCACCAGAAGTAGCGGCCAAAAGAATGCCATCGTTGTCGCCGGGGAAGCGAGGGTGGTAATTTCGCCACCCATCAATCGTTTCCTCAAAACTGCCCACCACCGCAAAGCTGATCGCCGTCAAGCGAGCGGGCACCCAGTCGATCAAACGCCAAGCCTGGGTCGCAATCATTTGCAGTGCTTCGCTGACGGGCTCAAGGTGAGTTTTACTTTTATGCTGCCAGTAACGGACGACAAACTCGCTCAACCTGTAAATCACAGCGCCAGTCGGACCCAGACCAAAAGCCGCAAGAATAGAAAACCAGGCCAGAACACCAAAAACATGCCGATGCGCGGACAGCACAGAGTGCTCAATCACATGGCGAACAATCTCACTGCGCGGCAGTTCGCTGGCATCTATCTGCTGCCACTCAGCAAGCAACTGGCGCGCCAATGCTTCATCGCCATCCGCCAACGCATCCCTGATTTGCGTGAAATGAAAACTGAACTGCCTAAAACCAAGCGTCACATAAAGGACCGCCACACTCCACAAGATTGCCACTGGCCAACCCACAAAATAGAGCAGTGCACCGTAGACCAGCAACGAAATTAGCGCGGGGCCAATGACAGCAAACCCCCAAGCTAGCCATCCATGAATTGGTCTGCCCGTATCAAAATTACGGGAACTCCAACGTATCCAGGTGCGCATCCCAGCGTGGACCAGGTTTCTGCGGCCCAAGGGGCGTGCCTGCTCAATCAGCAGAGCAAAAAGTACAGCGATAAAGCTCATGCCTCAATCATAGCGGCCTGGCTATTCATGCTGACAAGAGCCCGTAGAAGTTGCGCAAAATACCTGCTGTAACGCCCCAAATGAAGCGAGGTGGCCTGTCCGATTGGGCCGGGTCTTGATAAGGCATTGAAAACCACTCGCGACGACCAGCCTCTGACTCGAAACTGTGGCGTTGGTGATGCTTGGGATCCATCAAAAAATCGAGGGGTACTTCGAAAATATCGGCGACTTCATTTGTATTGCGGGTCAGCGTGAAGCCGGGTTGAACCAAGGCAATCACGGGCGTGATTATGAAACCGGAACCTGTTGAATAGTGAGGCATGACGCCAAGTACCTCAACAATGGCCGCATCAAGCCCTACCTCCTCTTGTGCTTCCCGCAAGGCCGTCGCCTGTGCATCGGCATCATCCGCATCCACTTTGCCGCCTGGAAATGCAACTTGCCCGGAATGGGTTGAGAGGTGTTGCGTTCGTTCAGTGAGTAGCACCGTCGGGCGCGCATGCATGACGATAGGCAACAGAACCGCTGCATGCATGGGCGCACGGTCCATGTACATCTTCTCACTCATCAGCTCGGGGACCCAGACCGGCGGACGCTCAAAGCGTTGGCGCAGCGCGGCAGGCGACATGGCGGCCGAGGGAACGGCTGGCATATGCGCATCGACACGATCAACGGGCACGAGTCGAGGATCAAATGCAGGCAATTTAAAAAGACGTTGATCTGGCGGTTTTATCGACACGACAAGTAAAGCTTCAAATATTGGGCGCAAAAAAACCGCCACATGCGTTTGCAAGGGCGGTTTTCATAAAACAAGACGCTTTAAACAGCGGCTGTCTTGATTTTTTTAGCTGGCAATTTTTCTTTAATACGAGCCGACTTGCCACTGCGGTCACGCAAGTAGTACAGCTTGGCACGACGAACATCGCCGCGACGTTTGACTTCAATGCCAGCAATCAGGGGGCTGTACGTTTGGAACGTACGCTCAACGCCTTCGCCGCTTGAAATTTTGCGAACAATAAAGCCGCTGTTCAAACCACGATTGCGCTTGGCAATCACAACACCTTCGTAGGCCTGAACGCGCTTGCGTGTACCTTCAACGACATTGACGCTGACGATAACGGTGTCGCCAGGTGCGAACTCAGGAATAACTTTACCCAGACGAGCAATTTCTTCTTGCTCAAGTATTTGAATCAGATTCATAATTTTCTCAAATGATCTTGGACGCGCCAGTGTCGGGATTGACACAAGTGTTTCAATAAATTGATTATTAAAACGGCCAGCCAGAGGATCGGTTAGCCTTGAATTATAGCCCGATCGAAACTAAGCCCCCCTACCCTTCAAGTGGCGGCTAATATCGCCAAGAAAACTTCGTCAGATTTGCTTAAAAGGCCAGAATTGCGCGCCTGAACGACCAGCTCAGGCCTGAATTTGGTTGTGATCGCCAGGCGCTGCTCACGGCGCCAGCGCTCAATATTTACATGGTGACCCGACAAGAGTACCTCGGGCACAGTGTGTCCAGACCAAGTTTCGGGGCGCGTGTAATGTGGACAGTCCAGCAAGCCATCCAACTCTGGATTAAAGCTATCTTGCTGATGACTTCCCTCTGTATTCAACACACCGGGCTGCAAGCGAGCCACGGCATCAAGCAAAGCCATCGCTGCAATTTCACCCCCGGACAACACAAAATCCCCCAGGCTGATCTGCTCGGTCACCTGCTCATCAATAAATCGCTGATCAAGGCCCTCGTAACGTCCGCAGATCAAAATAGCGCCTTGGCTTTCTGCCCAGCGGGTGACCATTGCATGATCAAGACGTCGACCGACGGGGGAGAAAAGAACCACTGGCGCAGGCGTTGAACGCTGGGCTTGGATATGAAGAATGGATTGGGTCAGGGGTTCGGCCATCATGACCATACCGGGGCCGCCACCAAATGGGCGGTCATCAACACGCCGGTAATTACCTTCGGCAAAATCTCTGGGGTTGCTGAACTTGACCTCAACCTGACCCGACTCATACGCACGGCGTGTAATGCCGCTGGTCAACAGTGGGCCAAAAAGTTCAGGAAAAAGAGTGACGATGTCGAAACGCATGCGCCGACGCTCAAAAATCAGCTTGCCAATCCACAAGAATGCGACGACCCGGCAAATCTACGTCATCAACATAGACCGACACAAAAGGAATCATTCGCTCTTGCACCTTGCCGTCTTGCTCGAAGTCCATCACGAGCACCGTTTGGGCGCCTGTTGCAAGCAGTTCTTTGACGACACCCAGGTCAACACCTTCACGGTTGACGACATTCAAGCCAATCAGATCAACCCAGTAGTACTCATCTTTTTCAGCCGCAGGAAAACTGCCACGGGAAATGAAAATACGCGCACCGCGCAAAGCTTCGGCAGCGGTTCTGTCTTCAACGCCGCACGCTGTAGCTACCACGGTGTTGGAATGAATCTTTGCTTCGGCAATGGTTATTTTTGCGACGCCAGAAAATGTTTTGGCACCCCGTTCCGAGGGCATCAGAAACCATCGCTTGGATGAAAAAAGCGCCTCTGAATCGGCGCTGTGCGGCAGGACTTTGAACCAGCCTTTGATGCCCCAGGCATCAGCGATGCGCCCAACTTCTATAGCATCCGCCGGCAATTCGGCGGCCTCAAGGCCGGGCAGCAT
>CAIMHL010000225.1 GCA_903840825.1 uncultured beta proteobacterium | reverse complement strand
CTTTAAGCACAACATCGACAACTCTGACAAATCAATCATCAAGTTTGATTTGGGCGTGTTGGCCGAAGCCACCCGCCGCCATGTGGAGGCCACGATGGAGGCCAAGCGCGGCGATGGACTGATCTTTGTTAACTGCATGGAAAAGCTCACCATGAACGGGCCCCGTGAGACCTTGCAGGTGCGCATGAGCTCTGCACTGGATGCGGGCATTGACGGCATCACCTTAAGTGCGGGTCTGCATTTGGGCTCTTTTGCGCTGATTGCCGACCACCCCCGATTTCGTGATGTCAAGCTGGGCATCATCGTCTCCTCAGTGCGTGCTTTGCAAATCTTCCTTCGTAAAAACGCACGGCTTGAGCGTTTTCCGGACTACGTGATTGTGGAAGGCCCCTTGGCCGGCGGCCACCTGGGTTTTGGCATGGACTGGGCGCAATACGACCTGGCCACCATCATTGCTGAAATTGTTGAGTACCTGCGCGCTGAAAAATTGTCTATTCCCGTGATTGCCGCCGGCGGTATTTTTACCGGCAGTGATGCGGTCTCGTTCCTTGAAAATGGCTCTGCAGCTGTACAGGTGGCTACCCGGTTTACGGTGGCCAATGAATGCGGCTTGCCTGACTCGGCCAAGCAGGAATACTTCCTGGCCAGTGAAGAAGACATTGTGGTCAACACCATCTCGCCCACGGGTTATCCGATGCGCATGCTGAAAAGTACACCCGCCATAGGCTCTGGCATTCGCCCCAACTGCGAAGCTTATGGTTATTTGCTGGATGGCAACGGCGGCTGCGCCTACATCACTGCCTACAACCAAGAGGTGGTGCTGCACCCCAACTCGAAAAATATTTCAGTCAAAGAAAAAACCTGCCTGTGCACCCACATGCGTAATTTCAATTGCTGGACCTGCGGCCACACTACGTATCGTTTGAAAGACACGACCAAGCGTTTGGAAGACGGTACTTATCAGACCTTAAGTGCTGAGCACATTTTCAAGGACTACCAATTCAGCGTCGACCAGCAAGTGGCGCTGCCTGCTTAGGGAAGCACCGTCTTTTAGACGAAAAAATGCCCACTGCTGATGCGTGGGCATTTTTTTTGGCCGATTACTTCAAAATCTCTTATGACAATTCAGGCAGCCTCAAAAGGCTGCGAGTTGGTATACCGAACCACTTGGGCAAAGCGCTGCGTGTCTTGCCGGGCTTCCCACAGATCTACGGCCTGCTGCATGTTTAGCCATGATTCGGCGCTTGTTCCCAGCAGTTTCTCCAGCCTCAAAGCCATGTCACCCGATAGTGCCCGGTGCTCGTGCAGTAGCTGAGCAAGTGTCACCCGTGACACGCCCAGCAGTTCGGCCATACGTGCCTGTGTGAGGCCCAGGGCAGGTAGCACGTCCTCATGCAGTACAGCGCCGGGGTGGGTAGGTTTGCGGTTCGGGTTGCGAAGTGACTTCATGGTGTGGCCTCCTAGTGATAGTCCTCAAGGTTGACAGCAGTGGCGTGTTGTCCGTCAAAGCGGTAAGTGATGCGCAGATTGCCCGTTACCGTCACCGCATATTCGCCAGCGCGGTCCCCTTTGAGTGAATGAAACTTGTTGCCCGGCAAATCCATATCGTCCGATTTAATGCATGCTTCCAGACGGTCAAGCAGGCGCTCAATTCGCGCTGCACCTTGGGCAGTGATTGCACGCTTGTCGCCGTCGGTAAAAAAGCGTTCAAGCCCTTTATGTTTAAAGGATTCAATCAAGGGGTGTTACGCGCTGCATTACATGAAGTGTAACGCAATGCGTATCATGCAGTCTTGATTCGCAACTGGTCTACCTCTTCAAGGGACTAATTTTGTCCAACTGTGTGCAAGCATGTTGTGCTAAGTTTTTGATTTATAGGGAAAAGGTGTCTGCGGTGGACCGGACTTGCATCCTGAACCGGGGTTCAGGTGGGCGAGGTCAGCTGCTCATTGGGTTCATCTAACGCGAGATGATCACGCCTGAGCAGAAATGTTCCAAGCCCGGGCTCTAAGAGCATTGGTACTAGGAATATAAAGCCAGGTAATCACCGCAGACTCTTCAATTGTAGGCCCAGCAGTTCAGCTTTGGCCTACAAAAGCGTTGTAAAAGTGACGCAATTCTCTAAATTAATTGACCATCACCACTAAGCGCATCATCGAGTCTGGCAAGTATCTGGCTGAGGCGAGGATCTGGGGTGCGAGCCTCAGCGGTATTGGCGCCTGCTTCTCTTTCTGAGCTGCTGTCAAGGTCAAACGATAGGTTCAAAGCAGCCAAAACAGCAATGCGGTCACGGGCTTTAATCTTGCCGCCGTCACGAATCTTGCACATGGCCGCATCGACACGCTCTACTGCCAGCAAGAGTTTGGCATCGCCGTCCTCAGGGCACCCCAATAGATAGCTTTGCCCCATGATTTGGACATCAAGTTGTTTCATGGGTTATTCCTTGGCGGGTGAGTTGGCCGCTAGTTCAGGCAAGCGTTCAAGCAGTGTTTCAACCCGCAAGCGGGCAGCACTGAGCCTGGATTTAAGCGAATCGCGTTCATGAACCAGCGTGTCGACCTCGGCGCTTAGAAGGGCATTGGCTCGAAGCAGCTCTTCGTAACGCAATAGCAAACGATCTACGCGCTCAGCGATTTGGTCGATTGGGTCGATTTGGATTGTTTTCGACATAGGCAGTAATTGTAAGGTTTGGTCAATCGATCAGTTGTAAAATTTAAAGGTTGGTGCTCGTTGCGTGGTCACATGCAGCAGTTCAACGGGAAGCAGGGGGGCAAACTCATACAGAGCTAGCCTAACCTGCGCTGCCCCCGCAACGGTAAGTGGACGAATCACCCGATTCCGCTTCCATCACAGCCACTGAGCGTTCTGAACACGCGCTTGGGAAGGCGATGGAGGTTGTTCCACCAGCCCGGATACCGGCCAACACGGTGGCTGCACGCTTGCGTGCAACCGTGACGCTCATGCACTGTCGGGGACGACGGTGAGGGCTTATTTGTTGATCTCTCCATTTATGAAAACTTGTATTTTTCGTGCGCGCCTCGCCGTGCTTCCTTTGGCTTTGGCTGCGGCTTTTTCGGCTTCAGCGCAAACCAAAATTTCGCCAGTTCTGAAGGAAGTCGTGGTGACTGCAACTCGGTTTCCAGAGGTGGCTGCTACGCTTCCGTTTGGTGTAAGCGTGATTACGGCTGAAGAAATTCAAGCCTCAGGCGTGACTTCTG
>CAIMHL010000224.1 GCA_903840825.1 uncultured beta proteobacterium | reverse complement strand
ATCTGCTTGCTAAGCGTGTGAATGTCCGTGCTGTGCCGCAACAACTCAAAAGTGGCGTAGGTGTGCCGCAGTGAATACAAAGTGCGTGATTGACCCTCCGTGTCTTTCAACAGTCCACTGTCACGCATTAGCACTCTAAAGGTGCCATTCAAACTGGGCGGCTGGTAGCCCGTGCTAAATCTGAACAGTTTTTGTGGTGCACGGGTGGCGAACAGGTCTTCAAAGGCAATTGATTTCACATCCTTTTGCCGTTCGTGTAGCCGTTTCAGGACCTCCACTGCCCTGTGTTTGGCTATCAGCCACCTGCCGCCTGTTTTGCCATCAACCCACACACGCAGGTAACGCACGCCTTTGTCCGTGTGCCATTCAATGTGCTTCCAGCAAATGCCCAGTGCTTCCGTGCCGTGTCGCATTCCTGTCAGCAGTAGCATTTCCACATAGTCACGCAGTAAGGGGCGCATTTCTTGTTCAACCAGTTTGACGCCTTTGTATTGCCAGGTCGCCATAAACGCCAGTAACGTTTCAATCTCCGCTTCGCTAAAGCCAGGCCGTGTTTTGCCCTTTAGTCCTTTGGTTGTGAGTTTGGGCACAGGTACTCGTTCACTCAGGTAGCCGCGTTCTACCGCTGTGGCAATAATCTTGTTCCAAGCACTGGTAAAGTTGTTTAAGGTGCTGGACTTGGGCTTTTTCAGCATCTGCCTGTCGCGCCACATTTCAAACTCACTGATGTCGGTGTGCGTCAGTTCTTCCAGCAACTTGTCGCCAAAGTAGGGCAAGAAGTACTTTTCAATGCAAGTGATGTACGAATGGTACGCAGTCAAGCCTTTGCTTGCGTCAATTTGTTACGCATTTCAGCCAGCGTTATCGCCGCAATCTGTGCAAAAGAGTGTGTTTTGTGTGCTAAACCCAACTTTTGGCGGTATCTGGCTTCGTCATACATATCGCAGGCGGCAGCAATGGCGTTTTCCAAACTTGCTTTGTGTGTGGAGTATCTGTGCCATTTCCCATCAGCCAACTTGAAGCGGCATTGGTACAAGAGACTTCGGGTGCGGCGATAAAGTACCAGTTCACCGTCACGCAATAGCAAAACGCTGGGCTGCGTGAGTAATAAAGACGCTAGGGTGCGTTGTCGGCTTGTTGCAACGGTGGCACTGATTGGCTCGTTTTGCCTGACAACTTGGGAGTTTGTCATTTTGCACAATCCCATAGCGTGGCTGGCAAATGGCAGTAGCGTGCGCTAATTTGTGCAGCACAAAGAAGAAAGCCACTTTGTAGCGTTGTACAAAGTGGCTTGCAGCATCGAAATGGTGGGCCGTCACAGACTTGAACTGTGGACCAAAGGATTATGAGTCCTCTGCTCTAACCAACTGAGCTAACGGCCCTACACACCCTAACATTGTAAGGGCGAGCTTAGCTTGATCAGTTGAGGGGGGGGTCGCCAATATCCAAAAACCCAAACTATCAACTTACTCATCGCCTGCAAACTGGCGCACTTCGCCGTTGATGATCCAGGCAATGATGGCTTCTGAAGCCGCTTGCTCACGACCTTCGTATGAATGGAAGTGCTTGGCACCACAACGGTCACCGGTTGAGATGCCGCCCCTGACGGTCACCAAGTTGCGGGTTGAATATTTTTCTACCGTAGCGTATGGAGTGCTTGGGCAAGCATCATTTAAGTGGTGAATATTCAACACGGGTGCCTGCAATGAACTCATATCAATTTGAGACGCTGTGTTGCCATACCGACTAAATGCGCCCTTGCCCGGACGCGTCATAGACGCAGAGTGGATACTGCCGGCCAGTTCAATACCTATGTTTTTGGCCAGCCATTTGGAAGAGAGCGTTCCATAACTGTGCCCAAAAATATACACCTGGCTGAATCCATGGTCTGACTTGAGCTTTTGAATCATTTTCTTGACGTCAGAGGCGTGCTGCATGGATGATCGATAACCATCATCACAACTCGCGGGATTGGCGCGGTCAATCAATGCTTGCTGGTCTGTTGGGCAGTCCATGACAACCATTGAGATGCCCGCATCCAAAAACAAAGGAACCTGGTTTTGCATGTAGTTCAAATTTCGCCACCAGTCCTTGGACGCTTCAATTTTGGCAATGCCTGGCCAACCCCTGAAAATAAGTAAAGCGACACCCGATGACTTTTCCGACTTCAGCAAAATAGCTTTTTGGGAAACTTCATCCTTAACGAAAACGCCTTGAGTTCGCTCCAGGCTGACCGAGAGTAGCAAAGGGTCGGGGTGCTGCGCATGGGCAACAAGGGTCACGATCACTAGCAATAAAACAGCAATGGTTTTGAATCTCACTCAAAAACTCCTGCTTGGCCTGAAATGATTGAGCGGCACAAACCCGCCTATTTGTGATGGCTGAGCGCGTTGCTTACCAATTTGGAGGTGATGTCCACAATCTGAATCATGCGGTCATAGGCCATGCGGGTTGGGCCAATAACACCCAAGGTACCGACGACTTGACCATCGACTTCGTAGGGCGCGCTCACAATGGACAGGTCTTCAAAAGGGACGACTTGACTTTCGCCGCCGATGAAAATACGAACGCCCTCGGCGTTCCCCGCCACGTCCAGCAGGCGCATGAGCTGTGCTTTTTGCTCAAATAATTCAAAGGCGCGGCGCAAGTGGCCCATGTCGCTTGAAAAATCAGTCACCGCCAACAGGTTTCGTTCGCCTGCAAAAACAACTTCATCCTGTGTTTCAGAAATGGCCTCCGAACTCACAGTCACTGCGGCTTGCATCAAACTGGCGATTTCAGAACGCAACGATTCGACTTCATTTTTTAAGCGCTCACGCACCTGCTCAAGGGCTAAGCCAACGTAGTGGCTGTTCAAGTAATTGGCTGCTTCGACCAATTGGGCCTGCGAATAGTCCACCTCGGTGAATAAAACCCTGTTTTGAACATCGCCCTCAGGCGACACAATGATGACCAGCAGCCGCCGCTCGGAAAGTCTCAAAAATTCAATGTGCCGAAAAACTGAAGATCTGCGCGGTGAAATGACGACACCTACAAACTGCGACAAACTTGACAGCAAATTAGCTGCATTGGAAATCACCTTTTGCGGCTGATCTGGGGCCAGGCTGTGGGCTGCAAACTGACCCTGTCGAACGGTCAGCATGGTGTCGACAAACAAACGATATCCCCTTGCCGTAGGAATCCGCCCAGCTGAGGTGTGAGGACTGGCAATCAGCCCCAACTCCTCTAGATCAGACATGACGTTTCTGATGGTAGCTGGCGACAAATCCAGTCCAGAAGCCTTGGAAAGCGTGCGGGAACCCACCGGTTGCCCATCGGCAATATAGCGCTCAACCAGCGCTTTCAATAACAACTTGGCACGTTCATCGAGCATCTAGGCATTTTAGTGATGTAATTTGATTATGAAATCAAAATTCAGGCATGTGGCGTTAATTGGCAAGTACCAGACGGTGGCGTCAGGTGCCACAGTGGCGCCATCCCGGCATGCACTGGAGGACATTGCGCATTTTTTGCATAACCAAGGCTGCGACGTTTTTTTTGAGCACGACACCGCCCACAACATGGGAGTGACCGGCTATCCAATTCTGACTGTGGCAGAAATCGGCGCTCAATGCGACCTGGGCTTGGTGGTCGGCGGTGATGGAACCATGCTGGGCATTGGCCGACAGCTTGCACCTTTTGGCGTTCCCCTGATTGGAATTAACCAAGGAAGACTCGGCTTCATCACCGATATTCCGTTTAATGACTACAAAGCCACACTGGCGCCGATGCTAGCTGGGCAATATGAGGAAGACCACCGAGGCCTGATTCATGCCAAAGTCATGCGGGATGGCCGGTGTGTATTCGACGCCTTGGCCATGAACGATGTGGTCGTTAACCGAAGTGCCACCTCTGGCATGGTTGAGTTGCGCGTTGAGGTTGACGGCCATTTTGTGGCCAACCAGCGAGCAGACGGCTTGATCATTGCCACACCGACGGGATCGACTGCCTATTCATTGTCGGCAGGCGGTCCTTTGCTTCACCCGGCCATTCCGGGTTGGGTGCTGGTGCCCATTGCACCGCATACATTGTCAAATAGACCAATTGTGCTCGCCAACGTTGCTGAGGT
>CAIMHL010000223.1 GCA_903840825.1 uncultured beta proteobacterium | reverse complement strand
TTTCTACTGCAGACAACTCAAACCAAAATACGCTCCCTGCACCTACAACGCTCTCAACACCAATAATTCCGCCCATGAGCTCGACAAGTCTCTTTGCTACGACCAAGCCAATCCCGGTTCCCTCTTCGGCGCCACCGTCCTGACCGAGGCGATTAAATGCCTGAAATAGCTGGTCCATTTGGCCTGGTAGGAGGCCTGCACCTGTATCACTGATGCTGATTCGAATGCGGTCCAATGGACGCACGTTGTATTCAACGACAACGGTTCCATTGGCGCTGTTGTATTTGATGGCATTTGTCAGCAAATTAATCAGGACTTGCTTGAGTCTTGTTTCGTCAGCAAGTACGTAATGTGGAATGTCGTGCCTAGGGAAAGACATGCGAATGCCCCTGGCCTGGGCTTGCGGCTCAATCATGTTCTGACATTCGAGCATGACGTCCGTAAGCAGCAATGGCTCTTCAGACATCGGGACCTGACCGGACTCAACTTTAGCAAGGTCAAGAATTTCATTAATTAATTTCAGCAAATGCCAGCCAGCTTGGAGAATTTGCGCGATGCTCTCACCTTGCGAAGGTGTTGGCATGGGTACATCAGACTCCATCAGTTGAGCGAATCCCAAGATGGCATTCAATGGACTTCTAAGTTCGTGGCTCATACTGGACAGAAAATCTGATTTCGCATGGTTGGCCTTTTCCGCAACCGATCTGGCTCCTTCCAACTCAACATTTTTCTCCTGCAGCACTTGATCAAGTCGTTTACGCTCTGTGACATCGCGTGCAGCTGCGAAAACGCCTTGCAAGGTGCGATCGCGGTCATAAAAAGTAGTGGCGTTATAGGACACCACGGTCTCCTTACCTCCGCGGGCATGCGCAGTTAACTCATAGTTGGTGACTTTCTTTTCACTCAGTACCAACTTGATGCTGGCTTCAGCGCGCTCTGGATCAGTGAAGTAATTTTTAAACGGTGCCCCGATCAATTCATCACGCGTGCAATCCGTGAGCACCTCCATTTGCTTGTTTACATCGGTAATGATGCCGGAAGGATCCGTCGTAATGAGCGCATCAATATTCGACTCAAACAAAGAACGTGTGTAAAACTGGTGATCTCGCAACCTCTGGGCCAAGATTTTTTGTTCACCCTCAATTTGTTTCCGTGCGGTGTTGTCGGTACCAATCAACAAATAGCCGATGATGGCATTTTGGTCATCACGCAGGGCTGTGACTGACACAACAGCAGGGAAGCGGCTGCCATCTTTGCGGATGTAAGTCAGCTCGTAAATATCTTCTATGCCGCGGGATGCTTTGAACACCAGTGCCTCGAAGCCCGGGGTGATCGTGACACCAGCCTCAGCACTCAAGGAGTTAGCGCGGGCAATGAGTTCTTGTGAGTCTGAAATATCTGCCGGACTACGCTTATTCATCACATCCAGCGCCGCATAACCCAACATCCGCTCAGCACCCACGTTGAAAATCTGGATTACTCCTTTGGCGTCAGTGGCAATGCTGGAGAAGTTGGCACTGTTAAAGATGGCGCTTTGCAAGGCGCCTGCTTTGAGCAACGCTTCTTCGGCTTGCTTTCGCGCGGTGTTGTCGGTGCCAATGAGCAAGTAACCAATGATGGCGCTTTGGTCATCACGCAGTGCGGTGACCGAGACTACCGCGGGAAAACGACTGCCATCCTTGCGGATGTAGGTCAGCTCGTAAATATCTTCAATGCCGCGTGAGGCTTTGAAAACTAGGGCCTCAAAGCCGGGGGTGATGGTGACCCCTGCCTCCAAGCTCAAAGCGGTGGCGCGAGTGATCAACTCTTGGGGATCAGAGATCTCAGCCGGGGTGATCTTATTCAGGACATCAGCCGCCGTACAACCCAGCATGCGCTCGGCACCCACGTTGAAAATCTGAATCACGCCCTTAGCATCAGTGGCAATACTGGAAAAGTTGGCACTGTTAAAGATGGCACTTTGCAGGGCACCGGCTTTGAGCAACGCTTCTTCGGCTTGCTTGCGCGCGGTGTTGTCAGTGCCAATCAGCAGATAGCCAATGATGGCGTTTTGGTCATCACGCAGGGCTGTGACCGAGACCACCGCAGGAAAACGGCTGCCGTCCTTGCGGATGTAGGTCAGCTCGTAAATATCTTCAATGCCGCGTGAGGCCTTGAACACCAGAGCCTCGAAACCGGGCGTGATGGTGACACCGGCCTCCAAACTGAGAGAGGCCGCGCGCGCCACCAATTCCTGGGGGTCAGAAATATCGGCCGGACTGCGCTTATTCATCACATCCAGCGCCGTGTAGCCCAGCATGCGCTCGGCACCCACGTTGAAAATCTGGATCACACCTTTCGCGTCAGTGGCAATACTGGAGAAATTGGCACTGTTAAAAATAGCGCTTTGCAAAGCGCCGGCCTTGAGAAGGGCTTCTTCAGCTTTTTTTCGGGCAGTGTTGTCGGTGCCAATGAGCAAGTAGCCAATGATGGCATTTTGGTCGTCCCGCAAAGCAGTGACCGAAACGACCGCAGGGAAACGGCTGCCGTCTTTGCGAATGTAGGTCAGCTCATAAATATCTTCAATGCCGCGAGAAGCCTTGAACACCAGAGCCTCAAAGCCAGGGGTGATGACGACACCGGCCTCTTCACTGAGTGAGGCTGCCCGTGCAAGCAACTCTTGCGGATCAGAAATGTCTGCCGGGCTGCTTATATTCATCACATCTAGCGCCGCGTAACCCAGCATGCGCTCGGCGCCAACGTTGAAAATCTGGATCACACCCTTGGCGTCTGTGGCAATACTTGAGAAGTTGGCGCTATTAAAAATGGCGCTTTGCAAAGCGCCATTTTTAATAGCGCCAACTTCTCAAGTATTGCCACAGACGC
>CAIMHL010000222.1 GCA_903840825.1 uncultured beta proteobacterium | reverse complement strand
TCAGTAGAGCAGCTCATTCGTAATGAGAAGGTCGGGTGTTCGATTCATCTCTCCGGCACCAATATAGATAAGACTTCCCACTAAGCAGTTAGCGGGGAGTCTTTTTCTTTTGGGAAGCTTAAAGACCTTTTACAGACTTCGGCACTCGCTTTTATCATCGTTGCGCCATTCCAGGTGGCAACCACTGCGGCAGTGTCGTTGGTGCCATGCGGCCCGAACGGGTCATCCATTGACGCATTGGCAGCAGCTTCAAGCCTGACCAAGCAGGCTCTCAAAAAGTAACGCCTCAAATCACATAGGAATTTTCAGCACAAACAGCACAATGCTGGGCACAAAGACAATCAGCGTGATGCGAATGAGGTCGGAGATTAAAAAAGGCACTACGAACAAGAAGGTGTCTTTCATCGGCACATCTTTGGCCAGACTATTGATGACAAACACATTCATCCCTACCGGGGGGGTAATCAAACCAATCTCCACCACCATCAGAACAATAATGCCAAACCAGATGGCTTTGGACTCGGGGTCTAGCCCCCACAGCTCAAGCCCCATCACGATGGGGAAAAAGATGGGGATGGTCAGCAAAATCATCGACAGACTGTCCATGATGCATCCCAGCACCAAGTAGATGAAGATGATCACAAACATCACCAGCAAGGGCGATAAGTGCAGCCCAACGACCCATTTAGCCAGCGCCACGTTGACTTGGGTGAGTGCAAGAAAGACGTTGAGGACGTCTGCACCGAGCAAAATCAAAAAGATCATGCCGGTAGCACCTGCTGTGCCATACATGCACTGCAAAAATCCTCGACCCTTTAAGCCGCCCGAGCGCCAAGCAACAAAAGCCGTGGCAATAGCGCCAATCGATGCCGCCTCGGTGGGCGTAAAGAACCCACCATAAATGCCGCCAATAACCACTGCAAAAATCAGCAGCACGGGCCAGGTATCGAGCAGCGCCTGGCCGCGTTGCGCCCAACTGTAGCGGTCGCCTGCGGGAGCGTCGGCCGGGCTGATGCGGGCCACAATGGCAATAACCAGCATATAACCCAGCGCAGCCAGAATGCCCGGTATGAAGGCGGCCATGAATAGTTTGGCGATATTTTGCTCGGTCAGGATGGCGTAGATGACCAGCGGCACCGATGGGGGAATCAAGATGCCCAGCGTGCCGCCAGCGGCCAACACCGCCGTGGCAAAACGGCCCGAGTAGTTGTGCGCTTTTAGCTCAGGCAAAGCGACCTGCCCCATGGTTGCCGCTGTGGCCAGAGAAGAGCCGCAAATGGCGCCGAACCCTGCACAAGCAGTGACGCCTGCCATAGCCATACCACCGCGCCAGTGGCCAATCATGGCGTTGCCCGCCTGAAACAAAGCCTTGGACAAGCCACCGTGCGTCGCAAACTGCCCCATCAACAAAAACAAAGGCACCACGGACAGGTCATAAACCGAAAAACGCGCGTAGGCTGCTGATTTGTAATAACTCATCAGCGGGTCGAACCCGGCCACAAAAACGTAACCGATGGAGCCTGTCATCAACATGGCGATGCCAATATGAACACGTAGCGCCAACAACAGTAAGAGCACCCCAAACATCAGGGAACCCCATTCAATAGGACTCATTTCAGCAACTTTCTTAAATGGCCTGCACACGCATAAACTGCGGTAGCGGTCAGCAATGCAAAGGACAACACCATAGGAACATAGCCCCACCAGGTGGGGAGGTTCAGCATCATGGAGGCGTCCATGTTGCCCTTGAGG
>CAIMHL010000221.1 GCA_903840825.1 uncultured beta proteobacterium | reverse complement strand
CGAGACAGGTACATGTCTTTGGGCTCGGTGTTGACCACATGGCCAAACACCACATGGCCCACATCTTTGCCCTCAAGCTGCGCACGGGCTAGCGACTCGCGCACGACCTGGGCAGCCAGCTCTGTGGGCGCGATGTCTTTGAGGCTACCGCCATAAGTACCAATGGCAGTGCGAACACCACTAACAACAACAACTTCACGGCTCATGAAAATCTCCTAGATAAGAATTGTGATGGAAACACACCAAAGTGTGCGGCAGAAAAGTTGCCTGTAACTTACTGATCGATTGATTTAAATCAATTAATCACGTACATCAGCGACCGGATTCGCGCCAAAGTCCGGGCGTGCCAGATAGCCTAGAACTTGCGTTGCGGCCTGTGCCGCAGAGGTCAGCTGGTGATTGAGTTTGAGGTTTAAAAAGTTATTTTTGTCCGGAAATTCAGCGATGTCTGCACCTCGCAACTGAACTTGCATGTCGGTATCAATGACACCTGGGGCCAAGGAGCAGACCTTGGCGCCCTGAGGGTGTCGGGCTTCGTCAAGGGCCAGACACCGTGTGAAATGGTCCATGCCCGCCTTGGCGGCGCAGTAGGCCGCTTGCGAAGCCATGGCGCGACGTCCTAGGCCTGATGAAATATTGAGCACTTTGCGCGGCAGGTTCCAGGCTTGCGTGGCCTTTAAAAATGCCGCCGTGAGCAGCATGGGCGCCTCGAGTCCGACCCGCAAAGCACGCGCCAGATCAAGGGGGTCTGAGGCACTTAAAGGCGCAATATGGGGGATGGCCCCGGCGTTGTTGATGAGGGTGGCGCTCGATAAGTCGCTGACCTCTTGAAGCGCCAGCCATTGGGTCAGGCGTTCAGCGGCCTGTGTGCTGTGTTCCAGGTCCTGTGCCCATTGCTCAATGTTGCAGTTCAGCTTTTGGGCCTGCACAGACAACGCTTCGTTGGGGTTGCGCGCGATACATAGCAAGCGGTGGTTTGGGCCAAGTAACTGTTCAGCCATGGCCAGCCCCATGCCGCGTGAACTGCCTGTCAGGATGTAGAGATGTGAGGACATGTTTAAATTTGAGTTGGGTTATTTAAAAAGGGGGCTTGCTGAAAAAGCGCAGGACCTCGCCGCATAAAGGGTGCATGAGTTCTAGCGCGCACGCATGCAGTTGCAGTCGTTGCGACTTGGCTTGAACGGGCGGGCTGGCATAAAGACCATCGCCCAAAATGGGGTGCCCAATGGCCAGCATATGGACGCGCAGTTGGTGCGACCTGCCCGTGATGGGCTCTAGTTCCACGCGCGTGGTCTTGGCCGCGTGGTCCTGTGAAACGGCACGCCAGCGGGTCTGGCTGGGTTTGCCAAGCTCATGGTCAATGATGCGCAAGGGTCGGTTCGGCCAATCCACCATGATGGGCAGATCTATGGTTTGCCACTCATCATCGGTGCAGCCCAGCAGTCCATCGACCACAGCCGTATAAGTTTTTTTGACCTGCCGGCTGGAGAAGGCCTGATTAAGCGCTCTTTGCATGTCAAGACCCCGGGCCAAAATCATGAGCCCGGAGGTGGCCATGTCCAAGCGGTGGACGATCAGGGCATTGGGGAAGCGGGCTTGTGCCCGGGCACTCAGGCAGTCTTGCTTGTCTTCGCCACGGCCGGGGACCGATAGCAGGCCGCTGGGCTTGTCCAGCACCAGCAGGGTCTCGTCTTCATGGAGGACGACAAGGTCGAGGGTCAAGCTTACTCCGGCTGAAGCAGTCGCTGCAAGGTAGCGCACATTTCTTCCACATCATTGGGTTTGTAGATCAGGGCGCGGGCACCCGCCGCCAGGGCACTCTTCTCGATTTCTGGCGTGACGTAGCCCGAGGCCAGCGCGATGGGCAACTCCGGGTGAATCAAGCGCGCCTCCTGCAAGACCTCCAGCCCGGAGTAGCCCGGCATGTTGTAGTCCGTGATCAATAAATCGTAGTTGAGGGGGCGCTCGCGCAAGGCCGCCATGGCCTCGCGGGGGTCGTGAAAGATGCTGACCTCAAAACCTTTTTTGCCCAGCGCCCGCTTGACCAAAAAGAGCAAGGCCTCGTCATCGTCCACATACATGATGTGCTTGCCTAGACCGAAATCAGCACTGACTTTGGCAGGGGTTGCAGGCAGGGTTGCAGGCAGGGGGAGTTCAGTGGATATGGGGAAGCAAAGTGTGAATACGCTGCCCTTGCCGGGCTCACTTTGTACGCCGACCGTTCCTTCGTGCGTTCGCATGACGCCGTGAACCACAGACAGACCCAGCCCGGTCCCCTGTCCCATGGGCTTGGTGGTGAAGAAGGGCTCGTAGATGCGCTTAGCCGTATCGGCATCCATGCCGATACCCGTGTCGGTGACGGTCAGCTTCACGTGTTTCCCGCGCACCCCTTTGCGCCGCTCGTTCTGGGCATAGATTGAGTTGAGGTTGTGGCCCAACTCAATGCTGATAGTGCCTCGCTGATTGCCAATCGCCTGAATGGCATTGGTGCACAGGTTGAGCAGGGCTTGTTCAACTTGGGTGGCATCGGCGAGCACAAAGGGCGTGCTGGGGTCGATGTGAACTTGCATTTGAATCGCCGGTGGAACGGTGACCTTGATGAGGTTAACGGTTTCCTGAATTACATCAGCTAGCTGAATTGGTGTGCGTTGGGTGGACTCATGGCGGCTAAAGGTCAGTATTTGACGGACCAGTTCTTTGGCACGCCGCCCCGCTTTGTCGATCTCGCTGAGGCTGACCTGCGCGGCTGAGGCGGTGTCTACTTCTTGAAGGGCCAGCTCGGCATTGCCCAGGATGGCGCTGATGATGTTGTTGAAATCATGGGCAATGCCCCCTGCCATGGTGCCTACTGCCTGCATTTTTTGGGATTCTCTGAGCTGGGATTCCAATCGGTTGCGTTGGGCCTCATTCTTTTTTCGTTCGGTGATGTCCCGGGCAAAGATAGTAGTGGTGTGGCCATTTATGTGCTTTTCGTGGGACATGCTGGCTTCTACCAAAACGGTGTCCCCTGACGTGGTTTTACCCGTCAATTCATCGACTTTTCCCTGCGTGCCCGGCGTCACGTTCATTCGCTCTGGGCTGAGCTCGGGCATGAAAACTGAGACTTGGGTGCCAAGGGCCTGCACGGTGTTGGCGTGAAATAAGGTGGCAGCGGCCGGGTTAAACACGGTGATGGCGCCCGTTTCATCCGCGCAAATAATGGCATCAAGCGATGAATTGATGATGGCAGACAACCTGTTTCGGCTGCCTTGCAGTTCTTCATTTCGCCGGAGTAATTCCTCTGCGCTGGCTTGCAGAGCCTGGCGTTTTTGCAGCAGGGGCCTTTGGTCAACGATGGCACAGGTGAAGTGCATCAACTCATCGGTGGGATTTTCGATTTGGGCCATGTGCAGGTCACCCGTGAAAAATCCATCGGTGCCCGAGGCAAAGATAAGTTCAGTGGTGATGCTGGTGCCATTTTTTTTGGCGTTGCTGAAAGCCTT
>CAIMHL010000220.1 GCA_903840825.1 uncultured beta proteobacterium | reverse complement strand
CTACATGAACACAAAGTCTGTGAAAAGTCCCCTTCCGTCCATTTCCTGTTAACTCACAAACCTAAGGAAACTCTGCATAACTCCCCCTGAAATATGTTGACAAAACCCTATTTTGCTATAAAATACATAGCATGAAACAAGCCTCTTTAGCCCTCAATCTCAGTGTCAAGAAAACACGCAAGCGCGAGTTCCTAGATCAGATGGAACACGTCGTGCCATGGGCGGCGTTGGTTGAACTCATTGCCCCGTTTTATCCTGAGGGGCGCACCGGTAGACCCCCGTTTTCGCTGGTAACCATGCTGCGTATTCACTTCATGCAGCAATGGTTCAGCTTGTCCGACCCTGCCATGGAAGAGGCCTTCTTTGACACGCCGCTGTACCGAGAGTTTGCAAAGCTTGAAGAGTTTGGACGCCTGCCTGACGAGAGCACCATTCTGCGGTTTCGTCATCGGTTGGAAAAACACAAACTGGCTGAGCAAATACTACTCACCGTCAATGAACTCCTGACCCAGCGCGGTTTGTTGCTCAAGGTTGGCACCGCCGTCGATGCCACCCTGATACCGGCCCCATGCTCAACCAAGAACAAAGATAAAGCCCGAGACCCTGAGATGCATTCCAGCAAAAAGGGCAACCAGTGGTACTTTGGAATGAAGGCCCACATTGGCGTGGATGCAGACTCAGGTCTTGTGCATACCGTGCGCGGCACCTCTGGCCATGTGAGTGACATCAGCGAGGGCAACACCTTGTTGCACGGCCAGGAAAGCATCGCCTTTGGCGATGCTGGCTACCAGGGCATTGAGAAGCGCCCTGATGCTAAGAACGATGTGAACTGGCAAATCGCCATGGGACCTGGTAAACGCAAAGCCTTGAACAAAGAGAATGCGGCCGATGCTTTGATCGATCAGGCAGAAAAAATCAAGGCCGGCATTCGGGCCAAAGTGGAGCACCCGTTTCGAGTCATCAAGCGCCAGTTTGGATTTATCAAAGTCCGCTACAAGGGCTTGAAGAAAAACACCGCCCAACTCATCACACTGTTTGCGTTATCGAACCTGTGGATGGTGCGCACAAAGTTGATGGGAGTCGGGGCATGAGTGCGCGTGAAATCAGGGCAAAGGCCCTGAGGAGAGCGAAAACTGCTCAGGGCGACGGTGAAAACGGTGGGACTTCTGGAGCGAATGTGTGAAATCCAACCATTTGAAAATTAACCGGCAGCTACTTCATTTCGAAGTGAGTTTTTCAGACCATCCCTAAGCAGTCGGAGTTTGAAAGACAGAGGGCATAAGCACAAACTATCGAAAGTTCTGGCAGTTCATTTTTGAGCTGTCGGAAAACAATTATTTGGCTGCTGTAGCTACGGCCTTTAAAGTTGGCCCTTTTAAGCCTAAAACAGGGTAAGGAAAACCATAACTTATTGCACGCAGCACGGAAACTTTGCCAACGGGTTTTCCCCGACAAGGAAGCAGGACACACTCAAAACTGTTGGCGGCAAATTTACGAGGGTTTGGGCTTAGAACTCCAGGATAGAACATTCCAGCCGTAATGGTGGCGAAATGCTTAACGTGCTTTAAATTTCGTTTCCTGAGACGCCCCCTGTGACGCCAACCTGTCAGGTGGCGGTGGCCTGCGACCTCCCCAACCCGATGCGCACGCCGTAAAGACTGATACAAAGGTCATTTCTTGACACCACGGAACAATGCACAAGAATCGCACTTTTGAGGCGTTTCGTGTTCATTAATTCGTTCGCAAATTAATGTGGCGGTAACGTAAGAGTTTGCCAGTCACTTAACTGGACTACCTGTAACCAGCCTGTCGCTGCGGTCAGCATCTGCTGCTCAAAAGACGAAAACCAAAAAAATGATGCGTGGACTTTGAATGGCCGCTTTTCCATTTTCCAGTGCAAATTGAATGTCAGCTTTAGCTATCGATGGATGACGGCAATGGGCACAAAGCGGGTCGCAGCGAACAGCCGCTTACGTGCATCCAAAATTGCTCAATTGACTTGCCCGCAAGCTGACTGTGGCAGACGCCCCCACGCTGCAGACCTGTTTCAGACTTCCCCGCCGCAATGGGAGTTCAAATTTAATCATTTGATGAAACTGCACTTGAAACTAAATTTTGAACGTCCTGGGGAGATTATTTCTGAGCCCACATTGACCCGCTTGCACGGCAAACCCAAAAAATGGTCAATCT
The DNA here is from genome assembly GCA_903840825.1 of uncultured beta proteobacterium. Taxonomy (GTDB): domain Bacteria; phylum Pseudomonadota; class Gammaproteobacteria; order Burkholderiales; family Burkholderiaceae_C; genus Rhodoferax. The sequence goes on along the minus strand of CAIMHL010000220.1, from coordinate 156 downwards.
GGCTTGCTGCCTTCGTAGCGCATCCTCGCTGAGCTAATGGTCTGCGAATACGTAACTTGAACCAGAAATTTTCTACTGGCTTCAAGCCTGCTATCGTAAGTCCGCTAGAAGTGTCCCATACACTTCCGGATATTTAATGGATGTCATTGAAGTCCG
>CAIMHL010000219.1 GCA_903840825.1 uncultured beta proteobacterium | reverse complement strand
GTTTTTCCACAAACTGGTGCCCGACTTGGTGGCCCTCATGGGTGAGGCCTACCCCAAGCTCAAAGCGGACGAAAAACGCATCATTGACGTGCTCAAAGCCGAAGAAGAGCGCTTCTTTGAGACGCTGGAGAACGGGATGCAAATTCTGGATGCAGCCCTAGAGGGCGGCGTGCAGGTCTTGCCCGGTGAAGTCGCCTTCAAACTGCACGACACCTTTGGTTTCCCGCTCGACTTGTCAGCCGACGTTTGCCGAGAGCGCGATTTAAGCGTGGACGAAGCCGGTTTTGCGGCCGCCATGGAAGCCCAAAAAGCCAAAGGCCGCGCGGCGGGCAAGTTCAAAATGGACCGTGCCCTGGAATACGTTGGAGAGGGCAATGATTTCGTTGGCTACGACTTACTGACCAGCGCTACTAAAGTGGTAGCTGTCTATGCACAGGGCGTCAGCGTTGCAGCCTTAAATGCAGGTGAATCTGGCGTGGTGGTGCTGGACACCACCCCGTTTTACAGCGAAAGCGGCGGCCAAGTGGGCGACGAGGGCGCTATTTTTTGCGACACCGCGCTGTTTGAAGTGCTGGATACCCAAAAGATCAAGGCTGATGTGTTTGGCCACCACGGCACCCTCAAAACGGGCTCGCTCAAAGTGGGCGATGCCGTCACTGCCCACGTCAACGCCGCCGTGCGCGCTGCCACTGAGCGCAACCACAGCGTGACCCATTTGATGCACAAAGCACTGCGCGAGGTGCTGGGCGATCATGTGTTGCAAAAGGGCAGTTTGGTGAACGCTGAGCGCACCCGTTTTGACTTTACCCACAATTCCCCCGTGACAGACGACCAAATTCGCGAGGTTGAAGCCCGTGTGAACGCCGAGATTTTGAGCAATGCGGCCACCCAGTCGCGCGTCATGGACATCGAATCTGCCCAAGCCACCGGCGCCATGATGCTGTTTGGCGAGAAGTATGGCGAGTCAGTGCGCGTGCTCGATATCGGTGAAAGCCGCGAGCTTTGCGGCGGCACCCATGTGCAGCGCACCGGTGATATTGGCCTCTTCAAGATCGTGGCCGAGAGCGGTGTGGCCTCAGGCGTGCGCCGTATTGAGGCCATCACCGGCCACAATGCGCTGGCCTATTTGCAAAACCTGGAAGACACCGTGGCCCAAGTGGCCGCCGCTTTCAAAGCGCCCGTGGTTGAAGTGAACGACCGTGTGAACAGTGTGATCGACCACGTCAAAGCGCTTGAAAAAGAAATTGCCGCCCTTAAAGGCAAACTGGCGTCTGCCCAAGGCGACGAGATGTTGACGCAGGCGGTCGAGGTCAATGGTGTCAAAGTGCTGGTGGCCATGCTGGAAGGCGCTGACACCAAAACCTTGCGCGAGACGATGGACAAGCTCAAAGACAAGTTGAAAACCGCCGTCATCGTGCTGGCCGCCATTGAAGGCGACAAGGTGCAAATTGCCGCTGGCGTCACACCGGACAGCACGGGCAAGGTCAAAGCCGGCGAGTTGGTCAACTTCATTGCCGGCCAAGTGGG
>CAIMHL010000218.1 GCA_903840825.1 uncultured beta proteobacterium | reverse complement strand
TTAGAGGACTATTTGTTTTGTAAGTAAAAGGTTTGATCACAACGGCACCCTCTGGTGCCGTTTTTTCATCCCAAGTTCTTAATCGTCAAGCCCTCGCGCACCGCTGCCCCAGAGCGCACCAGGTCGGCGATGAGTTGCTCCACCCAGACGGTGAACTCGCGGTCGGCGAAGTGGGTGTTGAAGATCAGGCGGAAATAGGGCGTGGTGTCGGCCCAGGTCATAAGGGCGCTCTGGGACAGGCTTTGCGCCTCAAGCAGCTTGAACTTGAGCAGCACTTTGGCGGCGTAGGTGATGTGTTTTGCAGGCTGATAAACAAAGCCTGCCAGTCGCTTGCGGGCGGTGCTCAGGGCAGTTTCCAGGTCTGAAAATGCGGGGCCGTGGCCGGGGATGACTGTTTTCGGGGCCAGTCGCTCAATCAAATCCAGCGTATCACCCACAGCGGTAAAGGCCTCGATGCCTTCAAGCTCAGGAAACACCACACCAAAGCCGCGTTCCCACAAGGCATCGGCTGAGACCAGCGTGAGCGAGGCGGGCTCAAACAAGATGACCGAGTGCGTGTCGTGCCCGGGGGCGGCATGCACTTGCCACGTCATGTCGCCCAACGAGAGTTCAGTGCCGGGCACCAGTGCTGCATCGAAGCTGAATGGTGGGCAGTTTTGCCCAGTGGGTACAAAGGTGAGGGCGTCTGGGTCCCAGTCGCGCACATGGGCACTCAAGCCGGGTGGGATCAAGGTTTGCAGCGCGGGGTAGTGCGCTTGCAGCACGGCGTTGCCGCCGCAGTGGTCGCTGTGTAAATGGGTGTTGACCAGCACGTCCAGCGGGCGTCCTTGGAGTGCGGCTTGCACTAGGGCGAGGGTTTGGGGGGCGTGGGTGCAGTAGCCGCTGTCAATCAGGGCCGTGGTTTTGCGGCCTGTGATCAGGATGTTGTTGGACGAGAGCCAACCGCGCTCCAGAACCGTGATGTTGGGGGGCAGCATGGGTGTGTTTTGCATGGGGCCACCTTAGCGCAGTGCGATAACTGTTGCGCTGAGCTGCGTCTCGCAGGCGACAAAATCGGCGTCAAACAGCAGCTCGAATGTGGAGGTTTCGCGTGTCGCTACGGTGTCGAGAAAATAGGCCGTGGCACCAGTTTGGCGGCCCATGGTGGCAAAGGTGTCAAAGCCAGCTTCGAGAAAGCGTTGCAAGTCACCCAGTCCGGCTAGGTTGGCGGGGCCACGCATCATTTTGAGCATCAGCCGCAGGCCGGGGGTGCGGGTGAGGTGGTCGAGTTCGCGGCCCAAAGCCAGCACTTGCGCCAGCTGGGTGTTGCGCTGGTGGCGCAGGCCAACAGTTCGCCAAGCGTTGATGTAGCGCGCCACGTCGTTGTGTTGCGGGTTGGCGCGCCAGTGCTCGGCCATGGCCAAATCAAGTGTTTCCGTGAGCAGGTGCAGTTGTGCCAATGACTCGGCGGTTTGCACCACCGGCTTGGGGAAGAGCCGTTCCAGTGCGTTGGCGATGCGGGCAAACTGGTCATCCCGTCGGGCGTAGTTTTTTTCGCTGTACAACTCGTCCAGGAAGAAACGAACGGCTTGGGTGTACGCTTCTTTTTGCAACAAGTCCCGGTAAGTGCCTGCAAAGCGCTGGGCCTGAAAACGTTTGATGGCGCTGACCGCTTGGGCCAGTTCTGGGTGTGTGCCCGCCGCTGCCCGGAGTTGGGCCACTTGAATGATGGCGTCACGAATGCGAGTGCTTGAGTCCATAGGTCAAGCAGTCTAGCGAGTTGTGGTGCCTGTCGCTGCCAGCCTTGGATGCTGTGCACTGAGGTCGTGGGTTTTAGGCAAAAAAAAGCCACGCAGTTTCGACGTTGCGTGGTGCTGGGCATCTACAAAGGCGGCTCGGTTCGCCTTTGTAGCAGCAATTGCTGGACTTAGAAGCGCCAGCCCACGCCCATACCAAACAGCACAGGGTCAACTTTGAAGGAGCCAAGGTTGGCCCCATTGAGGCTGACATCGGTGCCGATATAGACTTTCTTCAGGTCAAAGTTCAGGACCATATTGCCCGACAAAGGAATGTCCACCCCAACTTGTACCGCCGCGCCAAAGCTGTCGCGGTCAATGTCGGCACCTGGCACCGTCAGGTTGACTGAGCTGAATTTGGTGTAGTTGATGCCGGCGCCCACGTAAGGTTTGAAGCCAGGGGCGTCAAAGTGGTACTGCACCAGCAAAGTGGGGGGCAGCTGGGAGAGGGTGCCAATGTCGCTGCCCACCACGGTGGAGTTCACGGTGTGCTCTTGCGGTACTGTCAGGATCAATTCGACAGCAACGTTTTTGTTGATGAAGTAGCTGACATCCAACTCGGGGAAAGTCTTGTTGTTGACGCTCAAGCCCAAGCCTGTGTTGTCGGTGTTGGCGCTGGTGAGGTTGACGGCGCGAACGCGAACCATCCAGGAACCTTCCGTGGCTTGGGCGAATGCGTTGCCTGCCAACAAGGTAGAGGCCAAGACGATGGCGGTGAGAGCTTTTTTCTTCATGGTTGCCTTTCAGTGAATGCTAGGGAAATCCCTAATACTGATTGGACGTCGATTGAACTGAATTCAATTTGCCCGTAATCAATTCAAGGGCAGTTCATATTTTTATGGGGGGTCAAGGTTGCGATGGGTCAATAACAACGTCGATTTGAGGAGGATTTACGCATTGCTGGCTTGGTTAAGCCAGCGAGTGCCGATACTTGGAGTGCTATTCATATAGTAGCTATCCAAGCAAGCCCAAATTGGATTTTGGGCCTATTTTATTTAAATATTAGGCGTAATAGCGTGCCACAAAGTCTTCAAAGCTGCCTTGATCCTGGGCTTCAAGCTGCGCCTGCTTTTGCCAAGACGCTTCAATGCTGGCCGAGAAACGCGCCACGGTGGCTGCGTCCAGCGCTTGCGCGTGCAGACCGGCGGTGTGTTGCTTGGCTAGGTTTAGTGCGTAATTGGAGAGGCCGCCTTGTTCGCGCATTTCCCTAAGCACTTGCGCCGACGGCGTGGTGTCCGGGTGGTCAATTCGGGTACGCAAATTTTGCATCGTGGTGCTGTAGCGGTCACCTCCGTAGGCGGCATCCAGCATCTCGGCAAAAGGCTGCATGTCGTCAAACAGTTCGTGGGCAAGCGGTCGAAACGGCAGTTCCCGGTTATGGGCCAGCAGGTGCAAGTCGGGTTGACGCCCCCGGTTGACCACGCGGTTTTTGTTCTCGTCGTTTTCGCTTTGCTCGCGCGCGGTGATGGGCGGGCTTTCGCGAAACAGGCACATCAGCAGCAACACATCGGCAAAGATGCCTTGGTCTGGGGTGATGCCAATGTCTACCAAGGGGTTGAGGTCAAAAAGACGCACTTCGACGTATTCAACGCCGTATTTATTCAGCGCCTGGGCCGGGCGTTCGCCTTGAAGGCCGATGCGTTTAGGGCGAATGCCCGCGTAAAACTCATTCTCTATTTGCAACAGGTTGGCGTTGAGTTGTTTCCAGTGGTCGCCATCTCGCACGCCAATTTCTTCGTAATACGGGTCGGGCGTACGAATGGCGGCCTCTAAAGCTTGGGTGTATTCGGCCAGCGAGTTGAAGCTGACGTGCAGTTGCGCCTGCGCTCGGTTTTGGTAGCCCAGGTCGCTCATGCGCAAACTGGTGGCGTGCGGGCCGTACAGGGTGCCGGGGGCCAGTTCCAAGAGGTCTGACTTGCGGCCCTGCAAAAACGATTCTTCTACCGCCGGTGACGCACCAAACAGGTAAGGGATGAGCCAGCCAAAGCGTAAAAAGTTGCGAATTAAGCCGAAGTAGCGGTCGCTGACAAAGTCCTGATCGCTGCCGGCGCTGGCGCAACAGTCTTTGAGGGTGGTCCAAAATTCATTGGGCAGAGACCAGTTGTAGTGCGCGCCGGCAATCGTTTGCATCTTGCGGCCGTAGCGCAAGCCCAGACCTTCGCGGTACACGGTTTTGAAGCGGGCGGCGTGGGAGCGGCCGTAGTCGGCAATGGCGATGTCTTTGTCGTCGCCCAGAACGCAGGGCATGGAGCCGGCCCACATCAGTTCACTGCCCAGTTGTTGTGCGCTGTATCGGTGGATGTCGCGCAAAAAGGCCAGCGGAAATTCGGGGTCTTGCGAGGGTGGGGTGATGAATTCCAGCAGCGCTTCGGCGTAGTCGGTGGTGATCCAGGGGTGGGTCAGCTTGGAGCCCAGGGCGTGAGGGTGGGCGGTGGTGGGCAATAGGCCGTTGGTATCAACCCGCAGGCATTCCCGCTCGTAACCTCGGGTGATGCCGCGCAAAACCTGCGCTTGCCCACTATTGGAAAACTGCCTGACCGCATCACAACACGTGAATTTCAACATGAACGCTTACTTCTTAATACAAGGGCTGGCAGTATGGCAGTTTTCTTGCACAGACGACCCTAGTGGGGTGTGCGATGGGGTCCGTGCCTGGCGCTGCCGCGCCAGCTCGGTTAATTATCCAAAGTGACGGTGCTGGGCCAACGCGCCCAAGCGGTCGGTAATGGCAAAAAACTCGGCTACTGTTTCGTCAATGATTTGCTGGGCCGATTTGACGGCGTCGATCAGGCCCACAGTCTGCCCAGCCAGGGCCGGGGCGGCTTCCATGTCACCGCCAAAGTAGACCTGCAAGATGCCCGAGAGCGCATCTAGGGGCATCACGCCGGCCTCATAGAGGGCTTGTGTCCGGTCGGACTTCAGGGACCGGATGCAGGGTGTGGCCTTTTTGTTGAGCATCAGCGTGCCCGTTTCCTTGGCTTGAACGATGGCGTTTTTGTAGTTGGCGTGCACCGGGCTTTCAAGGCAGCTGACAAACCGGGTGCCCATCTGCACGCCTTCAGCGCCTAAGGCAAAGGCCGCCGCCATGCCCCGTCCGTCACAAATACCACCCGCTGCAATCAGGGGCACATCGGTCCTTGCGCGGATAGCCTGCAGCAGCACCAAAGTGGAAACTTCTTCCGGATTTTTGAACCCACCGCCTTCGGCACCTTCGACCACCAGGCCGTCAATGCCGGCATCCACGCACTTCAGCGCTGCATCGACCGTGGGCACCGCGTGGTAGACCACGATGCCGGCGTCTTTCAAGGGTGCGATGAACTTGGCCGGACTGCCGGCCGAGGTGGTGACAAACTTGACCCCCGAAGCGCAAACGAAGCGCAACATGGCGTCGTCCTTCAAAAAGCGAATCGGCAGGTTGACGCCAAAGGGGAGTCCCAGTGCGCTCATTTGGGTGATCTCTGCCTGGCAGTTGGCGGTTTCGCCCGAGGAGGTTTCAATAATGCCCAGTCCCCCGGCGCGGGATACGGCGCTGGCCAGCGCAGTGCGTGCAATCCAGCCCATTGGTGCTTGGAGAATGGGGTATTTGGCGCCGGTGTGATTGAGTACGCGGTTCATGGTGGGTGGTGAATGGTTCTTCAGGCCCGGCAGATGCCGAGGGCTGGCAGGGGCTCAGGAGTCCCTGCCAGGTCATGCAGTATGGTGCCTTGTATCCCGCCCGCTCACTGTCTTGTTGGCGTCAACGCTGAATAGGGGTTGTCGGGCTTGAAGCCAGCCGTTGGTAATTGTCATGAGACCGTGGAACAATAAGCCAATGCCCAACTTACCTTTTTTCATAGCCCCCTCGCAATACACCGACCCAGCGGCTGCGCTGGCCAAGGCGCGCGAGATTTACGACAGCAGTATTCAGCATTTGCGCGAGGCCATGAAGCGTTTCGTGGCTGGGGACGACTTGGCTGGTCACGTTCGGGCGTTCTATCCGTTTGTCCGGGTGCAGACGCACACAGTGGCGCGCTTGAATTCATCGGACAGTTCGCGTTTGAGTTATGGCTTTGTGGCAGGTCCGGGCCGGTTTGAGACGACGCTCACCCGCCCTGATCTGTATGCGTCTTACTATTTGGAGCAGTTCACGCTGTTGCTGGCTAACCATGAGGTGGCCTTGGAGGTGGGTACCAGTACCCAGCCTATTCCCATTCACTTTTCTTTCGCAGAGAACGACCATATAGAAGGCAGCCTGAACGCGCAGCGGCGCCAGTTGATGCGTGATGTGTTTGATTTGCCTGATTTGGCGGCTATGGATGACGGCATTTCCAATGGCACTTATCAGGTGCGCCCTGGTGAGGCGCAACCGCTATCACTCTTTACCGCGCCACGCGTTGATTATTCCTTGCATCGTTTGCGTCTTTACACCGGCACGGACCCAGAGCATTTCCAGAACTTTGTGTTGTTCACCAATTACCAGTTTTATATTGATGAATTTGTGCGCTTGGGGCATGAGGCCATG